>JAFGDY010000304.1 GCA_016931895.1 Anaerolineae bacterium | reverse complement strand
GTTAGTGGTCCAGTCGGTCAACAAAGTGAGCGAAGGCTCACCGCATACCGTTGACGCCATTGAAGCGGGCCAGGTGCAGCTCATCATCAACACCCCCTTGGGCCGCGAGGCGCACACGGATGGCAAAGAAATCCGCATGGCGGCCACGCGGCACAGCATTCCACTCACCACTACCCTGTCTGCCGCGGCTGCCGCGGTTAACGGTATTAAAGCGGTAAAGGCGCATCAGCTTTCGGCAAGGAGCCTGCAAGAGCATCATAAATAGACATTTAGAAGGGCCAGTTATGCTATGTCAGAAGACAAAAATGAGATACTTGCTTGTATTCCAAAACCGGTTAACCCTAATTGCTTTAATCCCAGCTATACCCTTCCCTATGATCTTACAACTGAACATATACACCGGGCCATGAATGATTTCTTGGATTTCCTGGGATTCATCAATCAACAACTTCGCACAAAAGATATTCCTCGCCTTGAAACTTTCTTAATGCCCGCCAACTTCAGCAGTATTGTTGGAGAATTCATGAACATGAGCATTCCCAAATATTGTTCTGGCCTGGTAAAGAACCTATATCACAATGGTCATCCTGACTTGATACCAAAAGGACTGTTTCCTAACGATGCTGTGCAATATGCCAGTGAAGGCATTGAAATTAAAGGTTCACGTCATAAAAGTGGATGGCAAGGCCACAACCCTGAATCTATCTGGCTTATGGTATTCTATTTCGACAGCAATACGTCCAGAGATAAAGGGAAAGGGGTAGCTCCTAAACCTTTCTGCTTTAAAGGAGTGTATGCTGCAAAACTAAACAAAAATGATTGGACCTTTTCAGGACGTTCTGGTACCAGCCGACGAACAATTACGGCCAGTGTAAATCAACCCGGGGTGAAGAAAATGAAAGAGAACTGGTTATATGAGGACCTAAATTGATAGATTTAGTTGGCGTGTTTCCATAGTTGTTAATTGCGCTAACTTGGGTATAGCCTGCTGGCTCATTACATAATATTCCTCAAGTCGTTCAATCCCAATGCAGGCGTAACCAACTGCCTCTGTGGCAGCCACTGTAGAACCAGATCCCATAAACGGATCAACCACAATACCTTCACCAAGCGGCAAAGAGGCATAAATAATTTGTCGAAGAAAAGATTGTGGTTTTAGGCTTGGATGAGCGGCGATTTCGCGTTCCCTTTGAGGCGTACGTTCACTTTCAATAACATCCTCAAAGGGCTTGCCATCTAATTTACGGCGTAACCCTCCTGTTTGAAATTCCCGCAAACAATCACTCACTTTCATCCCCTCAGGGATAGGTTTCCGAAAAAGGCCCCAGGGTTCATAGCCGCCTCTTGGCATTGTGCAAACATCAGGAAATTCTTTTTCTGCATTTTTAGGTCTATCGCCACCACGCAATGTTTTTACCAATCTGATAATCTGACCGCGAAATTCAAACCCTTCTTCAATAATTGAAGAAAAGACAACTTGGGAAAGAAATGCATTCGAAGCCAGAAAGAGATGCCCTCCTGGACGTAAAACTTGTAACGCAAGTTTAGTCCATTCAGAAAAAAATGATTGGATTCGAGTTCGCTCTGTTTGATTGAGTGCCGTAAAACGTGGTAAGGGGGAGCGTTGATGTCCATCAAAAGAAGGGGGAATACGCCATACCCCACCATTTCCATTAATACGTTTCTCTAATTGCTCGGGATCATATTCTTTCACGCCATAGGGTGGATCTGTTACGATGGCATGGACGCTGGACTCAGGCATACGTTTCATCCATTCAAAACAATCAGCGTGAATAACTAAAGACTTCTCAAAAAAACGGTGAGAATATTCAAAAGCATAAGAAAACAAGAAATCATTGATCCCCATCTGCATTCTCCAAATAAGAGTTGATCCGCGCTTCGGCAATTTTTAATGCCTGGAGGGTAGTGATATTGGAAGCGTAACTGGTCACAATTTTTTCGGCTATGGCCCGAGCAGTTAATCCCTCTAAAGGAATTTCAAAATAGGTTGCAATTTTTTCTAACTGCTGTTCTGTGGGGAGTCTTTCACCGTGTTCAATTTTGCTTAACAAACTTGAATCAACTTCAATAGCCGCGGCTACAATGCGCAGAGGTTCACCTCGTTGTTGGCGCAAGGCGCGAATTGTCTTTCCCAGGGATTTGTTAGATTCCATAGCCAAATCTTGTCTTGTCAGATTTTGTTTTGACATATTTTGTCTAGTTATACTATAATCCCTGTTAGGTGTCAATGTTTCTATGCTTGAATAATCAAACTTGGCTTATCCCCGGAACAATGTTATATTTTGCAGACCATTCTTACTGATTGAAGCGAGGTGGCTATGTCACTTTTTGGCGGAATAGAAGCAGGCGGCACCAAATTTGTGTGTGCCGTGGGCACCGGCCCGGACGACCTGCGGAATGAAATCCGGTTTCCTACCACCACGCCGGAGGAAACCATTGGCCGGGCCACTGCCTATTTTGAGAAACAGGCCAAACAAGAATCCCTTGCCGCAATTGGCATTTCCTCCTTTGGTCCGGTTGACCCCAACCCCAACTCGCCCACGTTTGGCTACATCACCTCCACGCCCAAACCCGGCTGGGCCAACACCAACCTTGCCGGGATCATTGGCCGCGACTTGGGCGTGCCGGTTGGCTTTGATACGGACGTCAACGGCGCCGCCCTGGGCGAGTATCGCTGGGGCGCGGCGCAGGGGTTGGATACCTTCATTTATCTGACCATCGGCACGGGCCTGGGCGGCGGTGGGATGGTGAACGGCAAGTTAATGCACGGGCTGATTCACCCGGAGATGGGTCACATTCGCCCGCCGCGCCACCCGGATGACGATTATCCCGGCGCGTGTCCCTTTCACGGCGATTGCCTGGAAGGCATGGCGGCCGGCCCGGCCCTGGAGGGTCGCTGGGGCCAGCCCGGGGAGACTCTGCCTGTTGACCATCCGGCCTGGGAAATCGAAGCGCATTATCTGGCCATGGGGTTGGTCAACTTTATCTGCACCCTGTCGCCGCAGCGCATTATTATGGGCGGGGGCGTGATGGAGCAGCAACAACTTTTCCCCTTGATCCGGCAAAAAGTGCAGGCGTTGTTGAACGGCTACGTACAATCGCCGGTTATTCTGGAACAAATTGACACCTACATTGTGCCGCCGGGATTAGGTAATAAAGCAGGCGTGCTGGGAGCTATTGCTCTGGCCGAGCAACAGATCCGGTTATCATAGCCAAGTTCAATAAATCAAATGATGTACTATATTCGGGATGGTTCACAATTTAGTTGACACTTTTTTGAGCACGAAATAAAAATTGGCCGTTAAAATTTATCGGGTCCAGGCTATT
>JAFGDY010000303.1 GCA_016931895.1 Anaerolineae bacterium | reverse complement strand
CTGTATAACGACTACGGCGAACACGCCGACCCCTGGATGACGCCGGTGGGCTATTTCAACTCGATGCGGGAGTTGGGCGGGATGCGCCGGGTGGTGGATGACGCCGTGCGCACCCGTTTGCAAAAGATGGAGGCGCGCGGCCTGGCCCGGCGCTATATCGAGCCGTTCAATGTGGAAGAACTCACCTCGCGCAAAGGCGCTGCTGACATTCCCCTCATTTTGGATCGCCTGGAGAAAACGTTCAGCCCGCAGCCAAAGGGCAAAAAATCTGACGCTTCCCAATACCCGCTGGATGTGGTGCTGGCTACCAATATGATTTCGGTGGGGGTCGATGTAAGCCGTTTGGGATTGATGGTGGTAGCCGGTCAACCCAAAGCCACGGCAGAATACATCCAGGCCACCAGCCGGGTAGGCCGGGCCTTTCCGGGCCTGGTCTGCACTGTTTACAATTGGTCGCGCCCCCGGGACTTAAGCCACTATGAACGCTTTGAACATTATCACGCCACCTTCTACCAGCAGGTCGAAGCCCTGTCGGTCACCCCGTTTTCGGCTCGCGCTCTGGACCGCGGCCTGACCGGCGTCTTGGCCTCGTTCCTGCGGCTCTGGGGCGAAGATTTTAACGCCAATGATCGGGCCGGACAGCTCCAGCGGCCCCACCCCTACATTGACCTGGCCTTGCAGGAAATCAGTCACCGGGCCGGACTGATCTACGAAAGCAACCAGGTTGAGGATCAAGTAAAACAAATGCTCAAAATGCGTCTGGACCAATGGCTGGCCACCGCAGCAGCCACCCGGGGTGGCGCCGCCATTTTGGGGTATCAAAGCCGTAAAGATGGCCGCACCGTGGGCTTACTTAAACAGCCCGAAGAAGAGGATTGGGGTTATTTTACCTGTCTCAATTCGCTCCGGGATGTGGAACCCAATGTGGCCCTGGTATTGCAAGACCAGGGGATGGACATCAAGCCCGGCCAATTTGCTGAAGCAGACTCATCCATTGACGAGGAGGCCGCATGACCGACTTCAAAACCCCGGTGGGCGGAATTCGCCCCAGCCAATTGATGTTTACCTATGGGGTCGGCGCTATCATCGACCTGCCCAAACTATCGGTGATTGTGACCGGGCTGGAAGATTGGCCGGTTGACCCCCAGTACAACAAAACCATTGTTGAAGACCGCCTGCTCACGGCGGTGCGTTATAAATTGCCCGAGGTCAAAAAACTGCTCGGCCCGCCTATTGTGCCGGACACCGGCCTGCCGCCGGACCCCTTTGAACGCACGGCGGCCATCGGGGTGGCGGTGGCCAACTTCCCTCGCTGGATGGTGTGTCCCCGCTGCCGCCTGCTGGCCCCGCTCAGTGACGGTCTTTTCAAGTTAAAAGAATATCCCTATAGACCTGATCGTACGGTTTACCGGCACGAGTTATGCAACAAGGGTCGAAATCCGGAGGTAGTTCCGGCTCGTTTCCTGGTGGCGTGCGAGGCCGGGCACCTGGATGATTTTCCCTGGCTGGAGTTTGTACACCAGGGCAAAGCCTGTGCTAATCCGGTCCTGCGCCTGATAGAATATGGCCCCGGCGGTGAAGCCCGCGACCTGGAGATATTCTGTGAAAGTTGTGAAACCCGGCGGCGTCTCTCCGAGGCCTTTGGTGAGGAGAACCGGGAGAAACTTCCCCTCTGTTCGGGCCGCCGCCCGCATTTGCGCGATTATGATCCTGACGGCTGTGAACACCGGGTTCGTCCCCTTATTTTGGGCGCCAGCAACACCTGGTTTCCCGTGGTACAAAGTACCATTGCCATCCCCCTTGAGAGCGGGCGGTTGGCCCAGTTAGTGGATGAAAATTGGGCGCAACTGCAAGCGGTGACCGCCCCCAACATTCTGCAATTTATGCGTAGCACCGGCCAACTGGGCGAACTGAGCGAGTACCAGGATGATGAAATATGGACGGCCATCGAGGAACGTCGGGCACAAGATGCCGGAGAAACCGCTGCGCCCGGCGAAGCTCCTGATCTCAAAGTGCCGGAATGGCAGGTATTTACCCAGCACGATCCCCAACTCAACGGGGATGATTTCCGCCTGATCCCCGTCGCCGTTCCCGCCAAATTCTCGTCTTTGCTTGAGCAGGTGGTGTTGGTCGAGCGGTTGCGGGAAGTGCGGGCGATGATGGGCTTCACCCGGTTGGACGCGATAGGTGAACTCACCGACCCGGACCTGAACCTTCCGATCAATCCTTCGCCGCTGTCACGCCGTCCGCCTACCTGGGTGCCGGCGGATGAAGTTCGCGGCGAGGGCATCTTCATTCAATTCAGCCAGGCCAGGATCAATGCCTGGTTAGCCCAACCCGAAGTGAATGAACGAGGCCGAGACTTTTTTGAGTCCCACAAAAAATGGCGTCAGGCTCGCTGGATTGAACCGCCGGAGAATGGCTTCCCGGGCATGCAATATGTGCTCATTCACTCCTTTGCCCATGCCTTGATGCGGCAGTTGTCTCTGGAATGTGGGTACGCCGCCGCCAGTATCCGCAAACGGTTGTACGTCCGCGAGCCGGAACGTGAGGGGGGGCCAATGGCCGGGGTCTTGATTTACACGTCGGCGCCGGACAGCGAGGGTACTTTGGGCGGATTGGTCAGCCTGGGCCAGCCCAAAACGCTGGAACGGCACATCAGCCAAGCTTTGGAAGCGGCCCGTCTGTGCGCCAGTGATCCCCTATGTGCGGAGCGACAACCCAGCCAGAGCGGTCGTACGCTGCATGCCACTGCCTGCCACGCATGCCTGTTCGCGTCGGAAACATCGTGTGAGCGGGGTAATAAATACCTGGATCGTTCCACTCTGGTTCATACCGTTGAACGAGATGACCTGGCTTTTTTTGAATAAGGATTGAGCAATGTCACAGAATCAACTGGTTTCAGAAATCTATCATCTGGTCAATGATCTCCCGGTCGAAGTGGTAGAGAAATTAGTCTATACCTTAGCAAAAGGTAACGTCGGCTGATCCAACGCAAATACGGCGAGAAGTGCTGCAAGCCGTGGCCCATCCTGCGGTACAACAGCGTGTCAGCCGCTTCCTGGACTTCTGGCAGACCCGTATACCGGAGGTACAGCCTGAGAGTATGGCCCTGGCGTTGCAGGCTGTTTGTTTTGCCGGAGAAGAACATCGCCGGGCGCAACATCTGGAACTGGTGTGGACCGGCCCGGACAGCCAAGTTATTCCCTTACGCCGCACCGACCAGTCATTACTGCAACTGATCAACGAAGCCATCCAAGAATTACACATTGTTAGTTTTGCCGTCTATAAACCAAAGGTGATTATCCAGGCTTTGGTGAAAGCTGCCCAACGGGGCGTATCAATTGCTCTTTATCTGGAAACGCCGGATGCCAGCGAGGGCAAAATCACGTTTGATACCATGAAGTCGCTAGGTAAGGAAGTGGCTCAATGCGCCCGTATTTACATCTGGCCCCTGTCGCAGCGCACGCAATCAGAAAGCGGTAAGCACGGCTCTCTTCACGCCAAGGTGGCCGTGGCTGATGGTCAGACGATGCT
>JAFGDY010000302.1 GCA_016931895.1 Anaerolineae bacterium | reverse complement strand
GTGCAGGAGTCTAATCCACTCACGCCGGAACCGTCGAACCTAATCGAGTCGCTCAGCCATAGGCTGAGGTTTTATAGGATAATAAATCCCAAACTGTCCATTGGCGCTCCCCGTTGTCTATAGCCTCGCCTGATTGATTAAACCTCTGGCCTATTTACGTTTGCGCTAAAACGGGTTACTGTTCTAAAAAATATTGTATCAGTTTGGGCCGATTTTCTTTTTTATTGGCCTATTGATTTTGAGGCGTCAGGTTTGAAAAAGCAAGAAGATGACACCGTCCAACAAATGAAAATAGCCTACGAGCAGGCGGCCCTCTATGCCCAAGAACTCAAGCAAGAAATTGCTGAGCGCAAGCAGGTAGAAGAAGAGCTAAAACAACGGGTGGCCCAGTTAGCCCTCATCAACGACCTCGGAAGCAAAATTGCCGCCGTACTTGAGCTGGATACTCTGTTGGACCGCGCCGCCCGGCTGGTGCAGGAAACATTTGATTACCATCACGTAGCCCTGTTCCTGGTAGCAGGGGAAGTGCTCAAATTAAAAGCAATAGCCGGTTCCTATAAACCATACTTTCCCCCGGATCATACCCAACGCTTAAGTGAAGGTATCAATGGCTGGGTGGCCACGCATGGACAAAAAGTGGTGGCTAATGATGTTAATATTGAACCGCGTTATGTTTCTTTGATTGCCGAATATACCATTACCCGGGCCGAATTGTGTTTGCCCATCAAAATAGCCGGTCAAACTATTGGTGTTCTCGACATTCAGAGCCAACATCTTGACACTTTTAGCGAAAACGATGTGCTGGCCATGGAAATTCTGACCGATCAAATTGCCGTGGCCGTTGAAAACGCCCGTTTGCACCAATCGCTCCAACAAGAACTATCTGAACGTAAACAGGCCGAACACACCTTACAACAGGCTCACGACGAACTCGAACGGCGGGTGGAAGAACGCACCGCCGAGTTGAGTCGCTCCGAAGAGCGTTACCGGAATCTCTTTGATAACGCCAACGACCTCATTCAAAGTGTTGATGCCGACGGCCGTTTTAGTTATGTGAACCGCAGTTGGCTGGAAGCCATGGGGTACGCCCCTGCCGAAGTTGCCAAGCTGCACCTGACCGACGTTATCCATCCCGAACAAATTACCCACTGCCAAAACATCTTGCAACGGCTCCAAACCGGCGAGCACTTCATCAACGAGCGGTTGATCCTGATCACCAAAACTGGCCAGGAATTGGTCGTTGAGGGCAATCTCAACCCCTATTTTGAAGAAGGACATTTTAGCGCCTGCCGGGGAATTTTGCGCGATGTGACCGAACGCGAACGGGCGGTAGATGCCCTGGCCACCCGGCTGCGCTACGAGCAGGCCCTCTCTGCCTGTTCGCAGGTATTACTGGCCAATATCGAGGCGGAAGAAGCGTTGACCGAAACTCTATACGAGTTATTGATTGTCACCGACGTCAGCCGGGTTTATATTTTTGAAAATTTTACAGATGTAGACAATGGACTGTGCATGCGCCAGAGCCATGAAGTATGCGCCTTTGCCGTAAAACCTGAAATCAACAATCCGGCCCTCAAACGTATCCCCTACGCCAAAAATTTTGAGCGGTGGCGGAGGGCCTTGAAGCATGGTCAAGCCATTGCGGGGGTGGCGGAAAGTTTTCCCCAGCCCGAAAGAGATTTTTTAAAAACGAGAGGCGTTCTCTCAACGTTGCTGCTGGCGCTCTGGGTTGAAGGGGAATGGCATGGATTTATAGGGTTTGATGACATTCACCGGCCCCGAGAGTGGAACGAGGCAGATATCCAATCCTTGCAAACAGCAGCCGGCATGATTGGGGTTTTTATTGAGCGCAAACAGGCCGAGGAAACAATGCGGGAAAGCGAGGAGAAATATCGCACCCTGATCGAGCAATCCAGCGACGCTATTTATCTGCTCTATGGGGGTCGCTTTGAAGTTATCAACCGCAAATTTGAAGAACTTTTTGGCGTTACCCAAGCAGACGCCAACGCCCCGGATTTTGTTTTCACCAATATCGTGGCCCCTAAAAGTCGAGGGATTATTAAAGAATTGGCCGAGAAGGAGAGTGAAGGCAAAAAACTTCCGCCTCGCTACGAGTTTACGGCCCTGGATAAGGACGGCCACGAAATTGAAGTGGAACTCACCGTTTCTTATCCCACCTACCGGGGAGGCTTGGCCACCCAGGGCATTATCCGCGATATTACCGAACGAAAACGCATTGAAGAAGAAAAACGCAAAGCCTATCAACAAGTGCAGCAATATGCCGACGAATTGGCCGAAAAAATCAAAGAGGAGCAGCGTCAACGAGAAATTGCCACCATCCTGGCCGAGGTGGTCGCCTCGGTGAGCCTGACCCTCTCCACAGACGAGTTGCTCAACCACATCCTGCTCAAATTGCAGCAACTTGTTTCTTACGATTCTGCGGCTATCTTTTTGGTCGAAGACAAACGCCTGGTGATAGAGGCAGCGCGAGGCTTTTATATCAATCCTGTTGACCAACATCATTCCCTTGACGACGACACTTTGTTTCAAGAAATGCTTACGCGCAAGAGCTATATTCTGATTGAAGATACACATAAGGACCCTCGCTATCGCTTTTGGGTGGGCGCTGAAGAGATCAAGTGCTGGGTAGGCGCCCCCCTGCTGGTGGCGCAAGAGGTGATTGGTTATCTTTCGCTGGATCGTTATTTACCGGGGGCCTTTACCACCGCAGATGCCGATCTGGTGCAGGCCTTTGCCCACCAGGTGGCCCAAGCCATCCACAACGCCCGTCTTTTTGCCAAATTAAATGAAGCCCAGGCCCAACTCATTCAACGAGAACGATTAGCCGCCCTGGGCCAAATGGCGGCGACGGTTGCGCACGAACTGCGCAATCCGCTGATGTCCATTCGCTTGGGGGTTGAATACCTTTTACAAGATGTTGGCAAAACTGACCCCCGCCGGCGGGGAGCGGAACTGATGCAGGCCAATATGGACCGAATTGACCGGATTGTGGAAGACATTCTCTTTATTGCCCGCGCCCCTCGGCCTACCTTAACGCCCGACTTGCTGAAACTGGTGATTGAAGACGAGTTAGCTCGCTGGGAATTAGCCTTGACCGAAAAGGAAATTGTCTGTTATACTCAGTTAGCGCCTAATTTGCCGCCAATTTTACTTGACCATGACCAGATGGGCCGGGCCCTCTCCAATCTCATTGGCAACAGCCTGGATGCCATGGGGACTGGGGGGGAACTACATTTGAGCCTGCATGGCCAAAACAGTAATCAAATCATTACCCTCAGCGATAATGGGCCGGGCATTGCCCCGGAATATCAGGCCAGAATTTTTGAACCTTTTTTTACCACCAAATCGCGCGGCACCGGCCTGGGGTTATCTATTGTCAAACAAATTGTTGAGTATCATCAAGGCAGGATTGACCTCTGGAGTGAGGTGGGCGTTGGCACCAAGTTTACCATCACCTTGCCGCAGGAAAAAGGAACGTAAATGACGGGTAAAATCTTAATTGTAGACGACGAGGAAGCCGTCCGCTTTTTCACGGCCGATGGTTTATCGCGGGCAGGCTGGGTAGCCTACGAGGCTGCTTCTGGCGAAACAGCACTGGCTATAATGGAAAAAACTCCTTGCGACGTGATGCTTCTGGATCTGCGCATGGCCGGTATGGATGGGCTGACCGTGATGCGTCAAACCAAAGAGCGTTGGCCTGAAACAATGATTATTATTATGACCGCTTATGCGTCTATAGACTCGGCCATTGAAGCGGTGCGCCAGGGCGCTTTTGACTATCTGCGCAAGCCCTGTTCGGTGGATGATATCATCTCCTGTGTCAACCGGGCTATGGCCAGGAAAAAAACATCTAACCGGCAACGGATATTATCTGAAACAAACGCAAAAGCGGCAACCACAACCGAAGCGGGCTGGAGCCCGGCCAACATTATTCGCTCCGGCGATCTGGAGCTCAATTTGGGGTCGCACACGGTTTTGCTGGCGGGGCGACCCGTGTCGCTGACCCCAACCGAGTATGAACTGCTGGAAATTTTGGCCCAAGCGCCCGGCCAGCCTGTTTCGCTTAAACAATTGATAGAAGATGGCCTGGGTTACGATCCCAATGACCCCCAGGCGCAAGAAACCTTACGGGTTCATATTAGTCGTTTGCGGCGCAAATTGGAGGCCAAATACATTGTCACCGTACGGGGCGGTGGCTACGCCCTGGCCAATATTCCTCCCATTATCTAATCCTCCTTAACATTTTGTAATAAACTGTAATAAACTGTTTGGTACAAAGGGAGTTCCTCCATGTTAGAATAGAATATGAAACCCCATCCCACCATTGGCTCAAAACATTTATACGGGCAGAATCAGGCTGTCACCCTTCCCGGCCGATCTTGCCAACCGATTACCTTATTTAGCCGGGGTTTTGAGCGTCAACAATATCTCAAGATACGGATTGATGGTAATGAACGGTAAATCTAAAAATAAATTGACCCAAAGTTTACAACCTACCATCTATTGCCCCATCACCAATAGGCCAGTCAGCCCGGATAACTGGAAACAATTTTCTGTTCCCGGTGGACAGGCAATCTGGTGGCATTGCTCAGAATGTTTGGGCTGGCATGTGGTGATCGGAGACAATCAAGAAATGTATAACCATGCCCCCATTTCTGCTTGAGTTTACCATCTAAAACCCGGCCAATTCCCCAACCTTAAGACAAAATGGCTATTGACCCGGTTAAAGTAGGGGGAGTATAATGTAAAGCATATTTGAACTGTTTTATCGGGCTTTGGTCCATGCCGGCCCGGGGTGACTTTCGGCCCTGATCCGCGATAACCAATGGACGCTGAGGCGGTAGGCGTCCCCGGCATGGATCAGGGCCCGATTTTTATTTTTGCCCCCCGCTAACCTCTTTCCTTTTGCCGCCAAACAATAAAGCCCTAAACGCCACCGCATCCATTCCTCTTAAAGAATGTTTCTTCAAAACGCAAGATGTGTTATAATCTCGCCTCAATTTTCTGTAGCGCCAGTTTATTTGGATTTTTTGGAAAACTGCCCCTTATCCCGAAACTAACACCCGGCCTGGGGGTTAAGTAGTAGGGGTCAAAACAAGGCCGGTGATATTTGAAAGCAGGAGAGGATGATATGGCGCTTGACCTAAAGATCAAGCATTTACGCGATTTAAAAGAAAGATCAAAACAGGGGGGGGGCGAAGCCCGCGTTAACATCCAACATGAAAAGGGCAAACTGACCGCCCGCGAACGCATCAACATTTTGCTTGATGAAGGCTCGTTCAGAGAGTTAGACGCTTTTGTAACGCATCGCGCCGCCGACTTTGGCCTGGCCAACCACAAGCCGTTGACCGACGGCGTGGTGACCGGCTACGGCACCATTGACCAGCGCCTGGTTTATGTTTTTGCCCAAGATTTCACCATCCTCGGCGGCAGTTTGGGCCGGGCGCACGCCGATAAGATCATTAAATTACAAGACCTGGCCCTCAAAAACGGCGCGCCTATTATTGGCCTCAACGACTCCGGCGGCGCGCGCATCCAGGAAGGAGTGGTCAGCCTCGGCGGTTACGCCGACATTTTTTTGCGCAATACCATCAGCAGCGGAGTTATTCCCCAAATCTCCTGCATTCTTGGCCCCTGCGCCGGCGGCGCGGTTTACTCCCCGGCCCTGACAGATTTTATCATTATGACCAAAGAAAACAGCTACATGTTTGTGACCGGGCCGGATGTCGTTAAATCAGTAACCCACGAAGACGTCACCTTTGAAGAATTGGGCGGAGCAGCCACCCACGCCGAAATCAGCGGCGTGGCCCATTTTGCCGCCGAAAGCGAAGAACTGGCCCTCTTTACCGCCCGCACCCTGCTCAGTTTTATGCCCCAAAATAATATGGAAGACCCGCCCGCCATTATCTGCCACGACGACCCCCTGCGCACGGAAAGTTTGCTGGACACGCTGGTGCCCAAAAACCCCAATAAACCCTATGACATGCACCAAGTGATCCAGGCCGTAGTGGACCATGGCTATTTTCTGGAAGTGCAGGCCCGGTACGCCCAAAACGTGATTGTTGGTTTTGCCCGCCTCAACGGGCGCAGCGTGGGCATTTTGGCCAACCAACCGGCCGTGCTGGCCGGGGTGCTGGACATTAACGCTTCCGACAAAGCGGCGCGTTTTGTGCGTTTTTGCGATTGCTTCAATATTCCGCTCGTTACCCTGGAAGACGTGCCCGGCTTTTTGCCCGGTTTGGCCCAGGAACAGGGCGGGATCATTCGACATGGGGCCAAATTGCTTTATGCCTATGCCGAAGCCACCGTGCCCAAAATCACGGTAGTTACCCGCAAGGCTTATGGAGGGGCTTACATTGTAATGAGCAGCAAACACCTGCGCGGCGACATCAACCTGGCCTGGCCCACGGCCGAAATTGCCGTGATGGGGCCAGAAGGGGCCATCAATATTCTCTATCGCCAAGAATTGGCCGAAACCGACAACCCTGAAGCCTTGCGAAACGAACTCATCAAAGAGTATCGGGACACTCTGGCCAACCCCTACGTGGCCGCCGGTTGGGGCTACCTGGACGATGTAATTGAACCCAGCCAAACCCGCCCCCGGCTGATAAACGCTTTAGAAATGTTACAAAATAAACGGGATGAGAATCCGCCTAAAAAGCATGGCAACATTCCGCTATAGTTTAGGTAAAAAAAATCAAAACCAAGAGGGTGCGTCCAAAATTTTTAGAAAGCACAGGGGGGAATTGGGGGGACGCCCCCCACACCGCCCGGTCCTCCTAAAATGTCGGACGGACCCAAACCAAGATAAATTATGCTCAGAAAGATCCTTGTTGCTAATCGTGGCGAAATCGCAGTCCGCATTATCCGCGCCTGTCAAGAGGTAGGCTACGAAGCCGTAGCAGTTTATTCGGAGGCCGACCGTTCCGCCCCTCAAGTGCGCATGGCGCAAGAGGCCTATTGCATCGGCCCGCCGCCAACCGTTGATAGCTACTTGCAGGCGGATAAAATTATTGACGTGGCGCTCAGAAGCGGAGCCGACGGCGTCCATCCCGGTTACGGTTTTTTGGCCGAAAACGCCGATTTTGCCCAGGCCGTAATGGCGGCCGGCCTGATCTGGATTGGCCCGCCGCCGGACGCCATCCGCCTGATGGGCGATAAAATAGCGGCGCGAACCGCCATGGCCGCGGCCGGCGTGCCGCTGATACCCGGCACCGATGCGGCCGGCTGCATCACCAACAACGAACTACTGGCGGCCGCCGGGGCGATAGGTTTTCCCGTACTGGTCAAGGCTACTGCCGGCGGCGGCGGCAAAGGCATGCGGATTGTGCGCCAGGCCGAAAACTTGCCCCAGGCGATCCACATGAGCCGCCGGGAAGCCCAGGCCGCTTTTGGCGACGACCGGGTTTATTTAGAAAAATTTATCGAAAACGCCCGTCACATTGAAATCCAGGTTTTGGGCGACATGCACGGCAACGTGATTCATCTGGGCGAACGCGAATGTTCTATCCAACGCCGTCACCAGAAATTGGTTGAAGAAGCCCCCTCGCCCATAGTGGACGAAACGCTGCGGCAAAAAATAGGCGCTATTGCCGTAGAGGCAGCCAGGGCAGCCAATTACTATTCGGCCGGCACGGTAGAATTTGTTTTTGACAAAGATAAAAACTTTTACTTTTTAGAAATGAACACCCGCTTGCAGGTTGAACATCCGGTCACCGAAATGGTAACCGGGGTAGACCTGATGAAAGAGATGTTCCGCATTGCCTCCGGGCGTAAACTGCGCTACAGCCAGGCTGATATTGATGTGAAGGGCTGGGCCATTGAGTGCCGTATTTTGGCCGAAGACCCCAGCAATAATTTTATGCCCTCCACCGGCCGCATTGTGGGCCTCACCACCCCCACCGGCCCCGGCGTGCGCGTTGATAGCGGAATTCAGTATGGCGTGGAAATAACGCCCTATTACGATTCGCTGATGGCCAAGTTGATTGTTTGGGGCGAAACGCGGGGCGAGGCCATTTTGCGCATGCGCCGCGCCCTGGAAGAATTCCGCGTGACCGGGGTGATGACCACCGTGCCCCTACACCTTCAGTTAATGAACTCCACCCGTTTTCAGGCCGGACAAATTGACACCAACTTTCTTGAGCAAAACTTCACCTTTAACCAAATCACCCACCCCGACCACGTTTGCGCGGCGGCTATCGCGGCCACGCTGGTGGCCCACCAACGCAATCAACAAGCTATGCTTTTACATCAAGGCGGGCCCAGCCCCTGGCGGCTCTATGGCCGGCGCGAAGCGCTTGACCGACGACTCAGGTAATCCTTTGAGGCTTAATTCATGAAATATCTAACCACAATTGGTGATACGCAATTCACCATTGACATTAACCGGGATGGCCAGGTAATCGTTGACGGTAAAGTGATAAACGTTGACATGCAGCGCATGGTAGACACCACCATGTATTCCCTGATCATCAACAGCGTCTCGCATGATGTGCGCATGAGCGAAGGCGAAGGCGTTTACCTGGCCGAGGTCAGCGGCGAAATTTTTGAGGTGTTGGTTGAGGATGAACGCACTCGCCGCCTGGCCGGTCTAAAAGGCGGTCCAGGGGCAATAACCGGCGAAGCGATCATCAAAGCGCCGATGCCCGGCGTAGTGGTTGATGTTTTAGTAACCCTGGGCCAAACGGTTGAACAGGGAGAAATTGTGGTTGTTCTTGAATCAATGAAAATGCAAAACGAATTCAGAGCACCCCGCTCTGGCAAAATTCACACCCTCCGCGTGACAACCGGCGACAAGATTGAACAAGGCGCCGTAATGCTCACCATTTCTTGATTACCCCCGTACTTATGCTATAATTTAAGGGGGCAGCGTCAAAATCCTTTACACCTTACAAGATGCATAAACAGAGCCTAAAGGTATCTGGGGCTGGGAATTTTCCAAAAAAACAACCTTTGGGTTTGGTAGGGTTTGGTTTTGCTCTCCCTTTATTTTGCCATTGACGTATAACCGGGAGTCAAATGATAAAAACACCACAAATAAACGTTTCCGCTTCTGTTAATCAGCAGGCACAGGTAGCCGGAACGTCGGAAAGGCCTCAGCCCGGCCCGGATAAACTTGAACGCCTGACCGCCGAAATCAAAGAAGTGACCACGCTTTACAATATAGGCGTAGCCTCTGGTTCCAGTCTCAATCTCAAAGAAGTTATCTGGACCCTTTACAAAGAAAGCGGGCGGTTGATAGATACGGCTAACTTTGCTATTGTTATTTGTAGCGGCCAGAGCAAAATCCTGAATTTTTATTTGGTTTTTGACCAGCGTAAGCCGGTCAAACCTTTCTCGGTCAGGTTCTCAGAAAAAGGGCTTACCAGTCAAGTCATCGCCAAACAAACACCCATGTTAGTGGCTGACCTTGGGCAAACTGGCGCAATGGCTGAAACCGACCACATTCAGCCCGACACGCCTATCCGCTCCTGGCTGGGCGTGCCCATTCTCAATCCTCTCCTCAAAAATGGAAAAGCGCAGGGCGCTATTATCACCTGGAGTTACCGGCCCAATGCTTTTACCGATCACAATTTATGGCTGCTTTCAGCCATTGGCACGCAGGCGGCCATTGCTATTCGCAACGCGCAACTTTTTGAGGCCAGCCAACGACGGGCCAAAGAAACGGCTGTGCTAAACGATGTAGCCCGCACTCTCTCCTCTACCTTGCACCTTGACGAAGTATTGACTCGGATTATGGAGCAAGTTGACAACCTGCTCAACGTAGAAGCAGGTTCTTTGCTTTTAACCGATACCGAAACCGGCAACCTGGTTTTTCAAATTGCTCTGGGCGATAAAGCCAGCGAAGTTAAACCGTTCCAAATTCCCAAGGGGCAGGGCATTGCCGGCGAGGTGGCCCTGACCGGCCAACCCTTGATGGTGGCCGATACCAGCAGCGATGAGCGTCACTTTAAACAACTCGATCAAGAAATTGATTTTTCCACCCGCAACATCCTGTGCGTGCCGCTGATTTTGCATGATACAGTGATTGGGGTGCTGGAAGTAATGAATAAGCGGGTGGGCAATTTTACCCAGCATGATTTAGAGTTGCTAAACTCTGTGGCCTCTTATGCAGCCATCGCCATTGATAACGCTCGCCTGCACGAAAGTGTGTTGGCCGAACGAGACCGGGTGATTGAAGTAGTGGAGCAAACGCGCAAAGAGTTGGCCCGCGATTTGCACGACGGCCCGACCCAACTGGTGGCCGGGATTATGATGAGCCTGGACTTTTGCAAAAAAGCCCTCACCCGAGATCCGGCCCTACTGCCGCAAGAATTTGACCGCATGCAAGACCTGGCCGGGCGGGCCAGCCATCAGCTTCGGACCGCGCTCTTTGAACTGCGCCCCCTGGTTCTGGAAACAAAGGGGCTGGGCGCGGCGCTGCAAACCTTCATCGAACGTCGCCAGAAAGACATTGGCCAAACGCCCAGGTTGACCTTCAAAATTGAAACCGCTAACCCCAGCGGCGATATTTCCCGTCAGGATGGCAAGGTAGAGGCCACCATTTTTGCCATTGTCCAAGAAACTGTCAACAATGCCATTAAACATGCCCAGGCCAATGAGATAGTGGTTGAACTAAAAGAAACGCCCAGCGCTATCTACACCCAAATCAAGGATAACGGCAAAGGCTTTGACGTGGACAAGGTGATGAGTAATTATGAGCAGCGGGGCAGCCTGGGTATGGTCAACCTCCGCGAACGGGCCGAGTTGATTGGAGGCGACCTGGCCATGCAATCTGTGCCGGGGCGGGGGACTCGGATTACTATCTTTGTGCCCAAAGAACATGCCGAACGCCTCAGAAGACGAGGCACCACTGGCCAGTTGACCCTGCCCGCCAATATGATCCCCAAATAATCCGTTTGCCCGCTATACTAAGCGTACGCTAAAATTTCCGTAAAACGGCGTCTCTATGCCGTCCTACGGAAATTTCAAAATGCGTTTGGTATATCTCCACGTAACGCGCAGCCAGTTTTGCCATAATCCCCCGGCGGGATTAAATTTAGGTAGCGTGTTACATTTTTTTATGCGAGCCAATATGCACAATCCCGCCCTGAACAAACTACGCAACTGGATCACGGCCGACGACCCTCGCCTGGCGATATTGGGCCTTATTTTTGTGGCGGTTATGGCCGGCCTGATAACCGGCGCGCTTTTTGGCGGCTTGGGGCCGATCTTGGCTATTGGGCTGGTGGGGGCCTTGGTTGTTGGCGGGTTAATGCTACGGAGCACCCAGGTAGGCTTATTTGCCCTGGTGGCCTTGATCTGTTTGCTGCCGTATGGCGCGTTACCTTTTAAAATTGGCTTCCGGCCAAATTTTTTGGACCTGGCCCTGGTTGCGCTCTTTGCGGTGTGGCTGGTGCGGCTGATTACCGGACAACAACGTACTTTTGTCATTTCGCCGCTGGGAGGGCTTATTTTTGCCTTTCTGGGATGGGCCCTTTTTATTTTTATTTTTGGCTTGCGCTACGGGGGGTTAAATGTTACTGTGGCCCGTAACTTTGTGGAGGTCTTGCTGGCGGTCAGCCTTTTTTTTCTGGCCATCAACCAGATTAAAAATCTCAAACAGATCAATCAAATCTCGCGCGTAATCATTTTGGCCGGAGGAGCGGCTTCGGCCCTGGGCATCTTTTTTTACTTTATCCCCGGTGATTGGACGGTCAGAATTCTATCGCTGCTGCGTGTTTTTCAGTATCCAACCGAAGGTATCTTGCGCTATATTGAAGATGACCCGGAACAGCCCATGCGAGCCATTTCTACCTCTATTGATCCCAACGCCCTGGGCGGCTTGCTGGTTTTCCTGATCATTATCACCGTAACGCATCTTTTTGCGCCCACCCCCCTTATGCCCCGCCGCTATCTGCTGGTGATAGCCGGAATGATGGCTCTAACGCTTTATCTTACCTTTTCACGCGGCTCATTAGCGGGCGTTGTGGCCGGGCTGGGCGTTATCGGCCTGTTGCGCCATCGCAAACTGCTGGGGTTGATGTTGGTTGTGGCGGCGCTGGTGCTGGTGCTGCCTCAAACCCAAATTTACATAGAACGTTTCAGTGAGGGCATCCGAGGCGAAGACCTGGCTACGCAAATGCGTTTTGGCGAATACAAGGATGCCCTTAACCTCATTAGCCGCTATCCTTTAACCGGCGTCGGCTTTTTTGGCACGCCTGATATTGACGTTTACGTGGGCGTTTCAATGGTGTATTTGCTGCTGGCCCAACAGATGGGACTGATTGGAGCCGGGCTTTACGCCATCATTGGCCTGACTTACCTGGTTATTATTCTTGTCACTTTTTATCGCCTGCCCGCCGGCCATCACCTGGAAACGCCGTTATTGGCCTATGGCCTGGCCATATTGGGGGCAATGATCGGTGGGCTATTTGACCATTTCTACTTTAATTTGACCTTCATTCATATTGTTGCTTTATACTGGCTAACGATGGGTCTGGGTATGTCGGCTGTGCTTTTGGCCCAACCAGAGGACAAACCGGAACAGGAATTTACTGTAAAATCTTCACGTTAAATTTACGGACAGTCAGATTGATTTGTGCTATAGTATGGACAGTGAATAACCTGTTGCGTCAGAGCCCTCCCAGGTGGTTGCGCCCACAACCACTTTTGTAAAACCTCTTCTTTTTATCGGCCTGACTGACGCTGGAAGAATCTTCCCCAATAATATTTTTTTAAGACGCAACAGGATTTCTCGGGGCATCTAGTCCCACCCAACCCCGAGAAAAAAAGGGCGCTCGTTACCTCCCAAGCGAGCGCTCTTTTTCTTTAAGATGAAAAGGCCATCAACCACGAATTTGTCAAGCCTTTTGAACAAGGGTATAATTAACAAACTTTATGACTATCTTCAGTACATTTAGAGGTATTCCCTGTCTTGGCCCAACGCAAAACCCAAACCCCCGCTTACTGGCAAGAACAATTTCTGGTTAGTGATCAAGATATTGAGTTCATCTATAATCGGATTCTGGAAGAAACCAGGCTGTATAACCTGGACAACATTGCTATTGCCTTAGTTAAGCGCCACTGCGATGCCGAAGAATTAGAGGCCAGAAGCGAACTTCAAGAAGGCAAAATTTACCAGCCCGACGAAAGTTATGCTGTGGGTGAATACGTTGTTTTCCCTCTCCTTGATTTTGCCATGGGCACAGTGCAATATACCCGGCCCGGCACCCATCCTGAATATGGCCACTTTACCGTCATCGGCGTTGGCTTTGACAAAAGCGAGACAACGCGCGAGTTTGTGGCCAACTTTTCACACCCCCATCCCCTTAACACAGATAGCCAAAGCCTGGCCAATTTGCAGGGCTTGATGTCGCCGGAAGAACTTTATCAAGAATATAAATCGGCCATTCGCCCCAAAATCAAAGCCGCGCTGCAAGCAAATGACGATTTTGTTGAATTTCACGAACAATATTTTTTGCGAGACCTTCTCTCTGATTTTCACGAAGGCCTGTTCAACATTGCCGATGCCGCTATTGACATTAATAACGGCCCCTTGAGTGTTGACGCTCTAATTGAACAAATGGGGTTAGCCGAGGACGGCCAAATCACCGACCTGACCCGCTTTTCCGTAAACTACCGGCTGGCCGACGATGAACGATTCGACGATGTTGGCCCCAGCGGGCAGGTATTATGGTACCTGGAACGCCTGGAACCGCCCGAAGCGCATCACCCGCCGCGCCGTTTGCAAATTAGCCCCCAACCCTACAATGCCGATGCCTTTGACGATGACCTATACAATTTATTAGCCGAGATAGACGACGAAGCTTCAGACCCAGCCGACATTCCCGCCGTTGGGCCAGACATTGATCGGGTGACGATTACGCTAAATTATCCCCACCGGCGGGTGGGCACTTTGCCCCTGACCCCTAAAACTCAATCCTTCTTCCCCATCAGCCATTACAATCCCGTTCTCTTTGAATTTATTGACGGGCTTACCGGCAACACCTTCCCCGGCTGGGTAGTTTTAGAAAACAAATATGTGTTTGGTTTAGGGGAATGGTATCAAAAAAATAAGCTGCCGGTGGGAGCCTATCTTGACCTCAAACGCACCGATGACCCTATGCGGGTGATTGTGAATTACCAACCCACCCGCACCCAACGCGATTGGATTCGCATGGTCGTCGTGTCGGGCCACAAGCTTACCTTTCAAATGAATAAAGAAGCCATTAAGTGCAAATATGACGAGCTAATGATCATGGGCGATACCAACCAGGCCGACGTTGACCGGCTATGGCTGAATGCCGAAGAAAAAGAGTGGCCCATTTATGATCTGCTCTGCCAAATCTTCCCCGAATTGTCTAAACTCAACCCGCAAAGCACCGTGCACGCCAAAACCCTTTACAGCGCCGTCAACATCGTGCGGCGAGCCTCGCCCGGTACAGTCTTTCAGGAACTGATGAGGCATGCCTGTTTTGTGCCCATGAATCACGGCTACTGGATTTACGACCCTGATCTAAAAGAGTAAATATGGCCAGATACGTAAAACCAACCCTTGACACAAAATTTCATATTGACTTTTCCTGGTGGCAAAAACAGGACCAAAAACTCAAAATTCACCTGCAAAGTCACGCCTGCCCGGAATGTCAAAAAAAGTATCAAACGCTCAATCAACAAACCTTCGACTGGATTGATCCGGAAACAGGGGAAGTTTTTGAATTGGATATACTTTGGCACCTCATTTACACCCATTGCAGCCAACAACCTGATTTCATAGAAGAGTACATGCCCTTAACAACAGCCATCTTCCGGGCCTTCATTGCCAAAAACAATACCCCCCTGACCCCCTCGGAAATCCATGAAACGATCCGGCAAAAATCGCCCTCCCTCATCTTAAGAACCATTGGAGGGCACAAAATATACCAGGGCATTCGCCCGGTGATGATGTCGGTTTAAAATCTTCGTTTGTTCGACATCCAGGCAACAGTCAACAAATCATACACCGCCCCACGCCGGCGGTGTTTTCTTTTGGGCCAGAGGGTAGAGACACAACAATGTCTTGTCTCTACCGCCAAATTTTGGAATGCGCCCTTTCCTTTTCCCCTACTGGCGTAATTCCAGGGTTAAGATTAAAATACAGGCAGTAAGAATATAGACAATGACCAATTTGCAAAAAGCGTTGAATTTTATAATTACTCTCACGCTCTTGCTGCTGGGGGCGACCAGGGCGGTTATGGCCGCTCCCCTCTCCGGCAACAATTGCCAGATAGACGGTCATGATCTCATTTACACCGTTCAGCCGGGCGACACCTTGACCCTGATTGCGTGGCAATACAACCTGACCCTGGCCGACCTTATTTTGACCAATAACCTGCCCAACCCCAACCTCATCTTCCCCGGCCAACAACTGATTTTGCCCGGCGTGCCGCCACCCAGCCCGTCCCCTTCACTTCCCCTTCCCTCCGACCAGTTTCACGTGGTCCAACCAGGCGAAACGCTCTTTGGCATTGCCAATATGTACGGTGTTTCCATAGGCGCCCTGGTGTTGGCCAATGATTTGCCTGACCCTAACCTCATCCAGGTTGGCCAGACCCTGCAAATCCCCGCCGGTCCGCCGCCGACACCCGAACCATTGGCCGCCCCTTTTCAGAGTATTGAGCTATCTGAGCCGGTTATTATTCAGGGGCGCACGCTGGTGATCAAAGTTACCCTGGCGGCAGAGGCAACCCTCAGCGGCAATTTTGAGGGCCGTCCTCTCTTCTTTAGTAACGATGGGCACGGCCACTTTTGGAGTATCATCGCCATCCATGCCCTCACCGAACCCAACATCTACCCCCTTACCCTGGCAGCCACCCTGCCCGACGGCGCAGTTGTAACTACGTTCCAAAATGTGACCGTGGTTGAAGGTCCCTACAGTACCGAAAATATTGAGTTGGACGACAGCCATAGCGAGTTGCTGGATGCAGAGTTAATTCGGCTTGAGCGGGAGAAGATGGTAGACCTTTGGCGGCGAGTATCCCCCCGCCCGCGTTGGGAGGGACCATTTCGGTACCCGGTTGAAGTCAATTCACTCCGCATCACCAGTTACTTTGGCACCCGGCGTAGTTATAATAACAGTCCCGACATCAGCTTTCATGGCGGCGTTGATTTTGGTGGGGGGACGGGCAAGCCCATTTACGCAGCGGCGGCCGGCACAGTTGTTTTAGCCGAAGAACTTACCCTCCGCGGCAAAGCAGTGCTGATTGACCACGGCATGGGCTTATTCAGCGGCTACTGGCACCAGAGCCAATTGGCCGTAACCGTAGGGCAAGAAGTGCAGGTGGGCGACCTGATTGGCTACATGGGCGATACCGGCCTGGTGACCGGGCCGCATTTACACTGGGAAATACGCCTGCAAGGTATCGCCGTGGAGCCACTGCAATGGGTGCAGGAGGCTATCCCCTAATTCAAGGATACAATAATGGATAACAAAAAAACCTACCTGATAGACATGGACGGCGTGTTGGTACACGGCCAAAAGGCCATCCCCGGAGCGGCCGGGTTTATTCATCGCCTGATCAAAGAGGGACACAAATATCTTATTCTAACCAACAATTCGCGCTACACCCCCACCGACTTACAACATCGCCTGCAAGCAACCGGGATCAAGATAGCTACCGACCACATTTACAGCAGCGCCCTGGCCACGGCGGCTTTTGTGCAATCACAAAAACCAAACGGCTCGGCTTATGTATTGGGAGACATAGGACTGTACCAGGCCCTGGCCGATGTTGGCTACACCCTCACCGATTATCATCCCGATTACGTGATTGTGGGAGAAACAATGTCTTACGCCTACGATAAAATTGTTAGAGCTACTGAACTCATCTCAAATGGGGTGCCCTTTATTGCTACCAACCCCGATCCATCAGGTCCGGCAGAACAGGGCGTGCTAACTCCGGCCTGTGGCGCGGTAGCGGCCTTGATAGAAAAAGCAACCGGTTTCAGTCCCTATTTTGTGGGCAAACCCAATCCGCTGATGATGCGCTCGGCCCTGCGTTACCTGGACGAACATTCCGAGAATGCCGTGATCGTTGGAGACCGGATGGACACCGACATCAAAGTAGGGCTAGAGAGCGGGATGGAGACAATTTTGGTGTTGACCGGCGTTACTAAAACCGAGATGATCGCTCACTTTCCCTACCGTCCCAACCATGTCGTCAACTCAGTAGCCGATATTGAGCTATAGCTTTTTTGACCAGGAGCAACATTATGAAACACGTGGTTAGCATTAGTTTGGGCAGCTCCAAACGGGATAAAAAGATTGACTTCAAATTGGGCGACCAAATCATTATTCTGGAACGGATTGGCTGTGACGGCGATGAAAAAAAGGCGCGCGCCCTGTTTGCCGAGATGGACGGCCGGGTGGATGCTTTGGGCGTCGGCGGCGTTGAGCTTTACGTGCGGGTGAAAAACAAGGATTATCCGCTGCGCTCGGGCCTGAACTTGATCAAAGACGTTAAACAGACTCCCTGCACCGATGGACGCGGCATCAAGATGGTTATTGAACGGAATGTCTTCCAGTTGGCCGAACCCCACTTCAAGCGGCCCATCTTGCCCCGCAAAGCCATGATGCCCCTGGCCGCCGACCGTTTTGGCCTGGCCGAGTCGCTGCACGAGGCCAACTTTGACTTAGTTTTTTGCGACCTCATGTTTGGCCTGGGCCTGCCTATTCCGGTGTACGGCCTGCAACGATTACGCACCATAGCCGCCATCTTGCTGCCTATGGTGGGGCTGATGCCCATTAGTATGCTTTACCCTACCGGCCAGAGCCAAGATGAAAATATTCCCAAATACGATAAATGGTTCAACTACGGGCCGGTCATTGCCGGGGATTTTTTATACATTCGCCGTTACATGCCCCTTGACTTGAGCGGAAAAGTGATCATTACCAATACCACCACCGCGGAGGACGTTGATCTTTTAAAATCGCGCGGCCTGGCTTACCTGGTCACCAGCACGCCCCGGGTAGAAGGGCGATCGTTTGGCACCAATATGTTAGAAGCGGCTCTCATTGCCTACGCCGGCAAAGGCCGGGAATTAAACAATGCCGAACTCCAGGCCCTGGTAAAAGAATTAGAGCTAAAGCCAAACGTGCAAGAACTAAATCCATAATTTTTTGCCCGGCAAAAACGGTTGTGCTAAAATAGCGGTTTGTGTTAGCCGGGATGAAGCAATGAAATAAGATTGGAGATAGGGCCAGGCGCAATACTGGCCCTAATTTATTGCCGATCAGGTACTACATACTGAGATTAGTTTGAAACCGATACTTTCAGCAACAATAGTGGGCATGTCATTCCACGCCGCTACGCTTACAGGAGAAATCTCCTCGAAGCCGTATCGTTTAGAAGGAGATTTCTCGGCCTATGGCCTCGAAACTTGTCCTGAGCAAAGCGAATGGATGACATGCCGCTTGTCGCTCCACAAAAGTATCGGTCTCATCCTGTTTTTATTATCATATAAAAAAGAGCAACATACTTTTTAAAGGACAAAAAAATGGTAACCGATATCCAAAAAGAGGCAATAGCCAAGATCAAAAACCGGGAGGCCACGGTGGCCGTTATTGGGCTGGGATATGTGGGCCTGCCGCTGGCCGTTATTTTTGCCGAAGCCGGTTTTCAGGTGGTAGGAATTGACATCAACCCCAAACGAGTGGATACCCTTAACCAGGGCATCTCATGTATTTCTGACGTGCCCACCGAAACAATCGCCCAATTGGTCGCCCAGGGCAAGCTAAAGGCGACCACCACCTACGACGGTTTAACGGAAGCTGATGCGGCCATTATTTGCGTACCAACTCCCTTAGGCAAAACCAAAGACCCCGACCTGTCTTATGTTATTTCCGCCATAGACGAAATTGCTTACCGGCTCCATGCCGGCATGCTGGTTGTTCTGGAAAGCACCACCTATCCCGGCACCACTGAAGAACTGATCCTGCCTCGCCTGGAAAAGGCGAATGGACAAACTTATATGGCAGGCACCGACTTCTTTCTGGCCTTTTCTCCCGAACGCATTGATCCCGGCCGCCAGGATTGGATGGTGCACAATACGCCCAAGGTCATCGGCGGGGTAACGCCCAAGTGCCTGGAAGTAGCGCAAACCCTATACGCCAGCGCTATTGAGCAGGTCATCCCGGTCTCGTCGCCCAAGGTGGCGGAGATGGTGAAACTGCTGGAGAATACGTTCCGGGCGGTCAATATTGCCCTGGTCAATGAAGTAGCCATTATGTGCGACCGGCTGGGGATTGAGGTGTGGGAAGTGATTGAGGCCGCCAAAACCAAACCCTTTGGTTTTATGTCCTTTTATCCCGGCCCGGGGCTGGGCGGCCACTGCATTCCCATTGACCCGGAGTATCTGGCCTGGAAATTAAAAACACTCAATTATAACGCCCGCTTTATCCAACTGGCCGCGGAAGTCAACTTTGGCATGCCCCAATACGTGACGGACAAAATTGTTGACGCGCTCAATGAAGACAAAAAAGCGGTGAAAGGTTCCCGTATTTTGATCTTGGGCGTAGCGTATAAAGAGGATGTGGGCGACCTGCGAGAGTCGCCGGCCCTGGACCTGATCCACTTACTGCAAACCAAAGGGGCGGAGGTGATTTATCACGACCCCTATGTGCCCCACTTGAATGAAGACGGCCTGGTTTTAACCAGCATCACCCTGAATCAGGCCGCCTTGCAGCAAGCCGATTGTGTGGTTATTACCGCCGCGCATAACACCTACGATTGGCCATGGGTGTTAAAATATAGTCAATTAGTAGTGGATACGCGAAACGCAACGCGAGCGGTGACAGGCAGCGCAGCGCGGGTGGTGAAACTGTAGTGGGCAACTACCTTGTTACCGGAGCGGCGGGCTTTATTGGTTGGAAGGTTTGTGAATTTTTGCTGGCCGAAAATCATACCGTGCTGGGGCTGGACAATCTCAACGACGCCTACGATGTTCGCCTTAAGGAATGGCGGTTGCAGCAACTTAAAGACCGCGCCGGTTTTGAGTTTCACCGTCTGGATATTACCGACCGCCCGGCTTTGACACATTCGGCTCTCAAGGGGCAGCGGTTTGACGCCGTGATAAATCTGGCCGCTCGCGCCGGCGTGCGCCAATCGGTTGAGAATCCCTGGGTTTATTTTGAAACTAACGTTACCGGCACATTGAACCTGTTGGAACTATGCCGGGAAAGCGGCATCCAAAAATTCATTCTGGCCTCTACGTCCAGCCTTTACGGCGCAAATAATCCCATGCCCTGGCGGGAAGATCAAAATACCAACCGGCCCCTTTCGCCTTACGCCGCTTCAAAAAAAGCGGCGGAGGCGCTTTGTTATTCATACCACTATCTCTACAATCTTGACGTGACCGTTTTTCGTTATTTTACGGTTTACGGGCCGGCCGGCCGGCCGGACATGAGCCTGTTTCGTTTTGTGCAGTGGATCAGCCGGGAACAACCCGTGTTGGTTTTTGGCGATGGCCAACAATTCCGTGACTTCACTTATGTAGATGATATTGCCCGGGGCACCCTGGCCGGTTTGAAGCCGGTAGGGTATGAGATCATCAACCTGGGTTCGGATGAGCCAATTGTACTCAAGGAAGCCATTGCCTTGATTGAAACGGCGGTGGGCAAAAAAGCCAGGTTAGAGTATACCCCCCGCCATCCGGCCGACATAACCAAAAGCTGGGCCGATATTAGCAAGGCCAAACAACTGCTGGATTGGCAGCCGCAAAGCAGCTTTCGGCAAGGAATAAGCGAACTGGTAGCCTGGTACCGGAACAATGAAGCCTGGGCCAAAACCATAAAAACACATTGAGCTAAAAAATACAATACATTAGGAGTTAACCGTGACAACTGACAAGGTAGCCGTTATTGGCTGTGGATACTGGGGCAAAAACCTGGTGCGAAACTTTAATCAGCTTGGCGCATTAGACATGGTGTGTGATACTACCCCCGCCGGCCGGGCTACGGCGACAGAATTGGCCCCTCAAGCAACTATCGTGGCCGAGGTGCAAGAAGCATTGGCCACCAAAACGGCCGGGGTGGTTATTGCCACGCCCGCTGAAACTCATTATCACCTGGTCAAACAGGCTTTGATGGCCGGGAAAGATGTGTTTGTGGAAAAGCCGCTGGCGCTAACCTACGAACATGGAATTGAACTGGTTCGACTGGCGGAAGAACGCCGGCGCATCCTGATGGTGGGCCACGTGCTGGAATATCATCCAGGGGTAAAAAAGTTGATGGAATTGGTGAGCCAGGGCGCGTTGGGCAAAGTGCGCTACATTTATTCCAACCGGCTAAGCCTGGGCAAAATACGCCGCGAGGAGAATATCTTGTGGAGTTTTGCCCCGCACGACGTAGCCGTGATCCTGCGCTTGATGGGCAGTCTCCCCTTCCAGGTGATTGCCTGCGGCGGCAGTTACGTGCAGCCCAATATTGCCGACGTGACAACCACCAATTTGCTCTTTGACAATGGGGTCCGCGCCCATATTTATGTTTCCTGGCTGCACCCCTTCAAGGAACAACGGCTGGTGGTGATCGGGTCGGAAAAAATGGCCAGTTTTGACGACGTGGCTAAACGACTGGTGTTATACGACCAGCGGGTCGAAATTCAAAAAGGCGAACCGGTTCCTATCAAAAGAGAAGGGGATGAGGTGCCCTTTGCTTTAGACGAGCCGCTGCGTTTAGAGTGCCAAGCGTTTCTGGAGGCCATAACTACCCGCCGCCCGCCCATAACAGACAGTTACAGCGGGCTGCGCGTGCTAAAGGTGCTGCAAGCCGCCCAACGTTCCCTGGTAATGAACGGCGAGCCGGTGGCTTTGCCCGTTGAAGCCTTTGAATTACGACCAACGACGAAAGGCCAATGACGAAGGACCAACGACGAAAGACCAACGACGAAAGACCAATGACGAAGGACCAATGACGAAAGACCAATGACGAAGGACCAACGACGAAAGACCAATGACGAAAGACCAATGACGAAAGACCAATGACGAAGGACCATTGTTCGTCGGTGGTCGGTGGTCGGTGGTCGGTGGTCATTCGTCTCTTTATAGGATAAAGCTGTGCACAAATTTGAAAAACTGGAAGTCTGGCAACTGGCCATAGAATATACCGATCTATGTTACACAATCGCGGATAAATTGCCGGAATACGAAAAATACAACCTGGCCTCGCAGTTACGCCGGGCGGCGGTATCAATTGGCTTAAACATTGCCGAAGGTTCAACCGGCCAAACCAACCCCGAACAGGCTCGTTTTCTGGGTATGGCTGTTCGTTCTCTGATTGAAACCGTGGCATGCCAGCGTTTGATTGAGCGGCGCAATTATCTGGATGACCCAACTTTACCGCAAACCGTTTATCAGGCCGGCGAGAAGTTAAGCGCCAAATTACAGGCCATGCGCCGGGCAATTTTAGGGGAAACCAGGCTGCGAGAAGAAGGAGCCGAATATTTGTACAACGAACGACCAACGACGAAGGACGAAGGATGGCAAACGAACGACGAACGACCAATGACGGACGACGAGGGGCGAGGAACGAGGAACGAAGGACCAACGACGAAGGACGAAGGGCCAATGACGGACGATGAAGGTCAAAAGAACAATGTTGGTCGTTCGTCGGTGGTCGTTGGTCTCTCAGAACAGTATTATGCCCACCCCAGCGCCTATCTGGACGAACCCTGTGAAATAGGGGCCGGCACCAAAATTTGGCACTTTTGCCACGTGATGGCTCATAGTAAAATTGGTGAACGTTGTATTTTGGGGCAAAATGTGCTGGTGGCCAATAACGTGGTTATCGGCAATAACGTTAAGATCCAAAACAATGTTTCTGTTTACACCGGCGTGGAATTGGAAGACGACGTTTTCTGCGGGCCGTCGTGCGTTTTTACCAACGTGATCAATCCTCGCTCGCAGATCAAACGGCACAGCCAATACCAAACAACACTGGTGCGGCGCGGGGTGACCATTGGGGCCAATGCCACCATTGTTTGCGGCGCCACCATTGGCCGGTATGCCTTTATTGGCGCGGGCGCGGTGGTGCGGGGCGACGCGCCCGATTATGCGCTGATGTTGGGCGTGCCGGCCAGGCAAAAGGGCTGGATGAGCCGCCACGGGCATCGCCTGACGGATCAAAACGCCGATGGCCATTTTGTTTGCCCGGAAAGCGGCTGGCGCTACCGGGAAGTTGAGCCGGGCGTGCTGCGCTGCCTGGATTGGCCCGAAGACGACCCGCTGCCGGTCAAAAACGAGGATTGAACGATGAAGATTGTTTCTGTGGTGGGAGCGCGGCCCCAGTTTGTTAAAGCGGCGGTGGTGAGCCGGGTATTGCGGGAAAAACACACCGAAATATTGGTCCACACCGGCCAACATTATGATGACGAAATGTCGCGGGTTTTTTTTGAAGAGTTGAAACTGCCTGAACCGGAGGTGAACCTGGAAGTTGGCTCCGGCCCGCAAGGCCGGCAAACGGGCCGAATGCTGACCCGGCTGGAAGCGGTGCTTCTGGCCGAACAACCGGATTGGGTGCTGGTTTACGGGGATACTAACTCTACCCTGGCCGGGGCCTTGGCTGCGGCCAAACTGCACTTGCCGGTGGCTCACGTGGAAGCCGGCCTGCGCAGCTTCAACCGGGCCATGCCCGAAGAAATCAACCGGCTGGTGGCCGATCATGTCTCAACGCTGTTGTTCTGCCCCAGCCAGACGGCGGTGGACAACCTGGCCGCAGAGGGCATTACCACGGGGGTTCACCTGGTAGGCGATGTGATGGCCGACGCCCTGGCTTTTGCGGCCAAACTGGCCCAAAAGCAATCAAACGTTTTGGCCCGGCTCAAGCTGGCCCCAAAACAGTATCTTCTGGCCACGGTTCACCGCGCCGAAAACACCAATGATCCGGCCCGTTTGAGCAATATTTTAGCCGCGTTTGACGCCCTGGCCGAACCCGTCGTCTTTCCGGTTCACCCCCGGACGCGCAAAGTGATCATGTCTTTAGCTTATACGCCCGCGCCCCACGTTCACCTTATTGAGCCGGTGGGCTACCTGGATATGGTGAAACTGGCCCAGGCGGCCCGGCTGATCTTAACCGACTCCGGCGGCTTGCAAAAAGAAGCCTGCTGGCTGGGCGTGCCGTGCATCACCCTGCGTGACGAGACCGAATGGGTGGAGACCGTGCAGGCCGGCTGGAATATTCTGGCCGGGGCGGATACGGGCCAAATTACCCAGGCCGTTGAAACATTCTCGCCCCCATCCCCTCCCCCGGCCCTGTATGGAGACGGCCAGGCGGCTCAACGGATTGGGCAAATATTGGCCTGATAAACCATATTTGACCGGAGCAACCGGCTCTTCTATAATTAAGAAGAGCCTCACGTCCTAACGGTTTTGCCAAAGGTAAGCCAGTAGTTGCTAAAAATTAGTAAACAATGCAAGCCAGCGCTTTTTGGAAGGTTATCACTATGGACCAGGCCAATCTCCTGGAACAACTGCTCAGCCTCCTGGCCGAATACCGGATTGACTATTGCGTTATCGGCGGCCAGGCGGTCAACGCGTATGTGGAGCCATTGGTCAGCCTGGACCTTAATCTGGTAGTGGCCGTTGACCAGATCAAGCGGCTTCAGGAACTTTTAGCGCAATCCTTTCAGATAAAAACGTTCCCGCACAGTTTGAACGTAACGTTACCCGGCTCAGATTTACGCGTACAGATTCAAACTGACCCTCGTTATGCTTCTTTTCCAGGCAGAGCAACCTCCCGCCAAATATTGGGTAAAGAGCTGCCGGTAGCCGGTCTGGAAGATGTTTTGCGGGGCAAAATTTGGGCGGCTCAAGACCCGGAACGACGCCCCAGCAAACGTCAAAAAGACCTGGCCGATATTGCCCGGCTATTGGAAGCTTACCCCAAACTCCGCCCGCAGGCACCGGAGGAAATTTTGGCGCGTTTAATATGAACCCAACCGGCTCGAACTCATACTTACGTTCTTATCTGGCCCAGTTAGAAGCGGAAGCCGTTTATGTGATGCGCGAAGTGATGGCCCAATTTGAGCGGCCGGTACTGCTGTTTTCGGGCGGCAAAGATTCGATTGCGCTGGCGCACCTGGCCCGTAAAGCCTTTTTTCCGGCCAAAATTCCCTTCCCCCTGCTGCACATAGACACCGGCCATAATTTCCCTGAAACCTTGCGCTTTCGGGACGCGCTGGCAGAAAAGATAGGGGCGCAACTGATTGCGCGCCGCGTGCAGGATTCCATTGACCAGGGCCGGGTGGTAGAGGAAACCGGCCCTTATGCCAGCCGGAACGGCCTGCAAACAGTGACCCTGCTGGACGCCATTGCCGAATTTAAGTTTGAAGCGGCCCTGGGAGGAGCGCGGCGCGATGAGGAAAAAGCCCGGGCCAAAGAACGCTTCTTTTCTCACCGGGACGCTTTTGGGCAATGGGACCCCAAAAACCAACGGCCGGAACTGTGGCAGCTATACAACGGCCGCAAACGGCCCAACGAGCATTTTCGCGTGTTTCCCTTAAGCAACTGGACCGAATTGGACGTGTGGTTGTACATCCAGCGTGAAAAAATCGAGCTGCCCTCGCTCTATTTCTCGCACCGGCGCGACGTGTTTTGCCGGGAAGGAGTGTTGCTGGCCGCCTCTTCCTTTGTCAGCCTGCTGCCCGGCGAAAAGATTGAGAATAAGGTCGTCCGTTTTCGCACGATTGGCGATATGACCTGCACCGGCGCGGTTGAATCCGGGGCCGCCACTGTTGATGACATCATTCAGGAAGTGGCCGTATCGCGCATCACCGAGCGCGGCGCCCGCAGCGACGACAAACGCTCGGAAGCGGCTATGGAAGATCGCAAAAAACAGGGGTATTTTTAGCAGATGGATTTACTGCGTTTAAGCACCGCCGGCAGCGTTGACGACGGCAAAAGCACCCTTATTGGCCGCCTGCTCTACGATTCAAAAGCCATTTTTGAAGACCAACTGGCTGCGGTAGAACAGGCCAGCCGCAAACGCGGGGACGAATACGTTGACCTGGCCCTGTTAATGGATGGCCTGCGGGCCGAACGGGAACAAAAAATCACCATTGACGTGGCTTACCGCTACTTTGCCACGCCCAAACGTAAGTTCATTATTGCCGACACCCCGGGGCACATCCAGTATACGCGCAATATGATCACCGGCGCTTCCACGGCCGAACTGGCCATTATCCTGATTGACGCCCGCAAAGGGGTATTGACCCAATCCAAACGGCACGGCTTTATTGCCTCGCTGCTGCAAATCCCGCACCTGGTAGTAGCCGTCAACAAAATGGACCTGGTGGATTACAGCCAGCAGGTTTACCAGCAGATTGTGGCCGCCTACCGCGAGTTTGCGGCCAAACTGGCGGTGCAGGACGTTCTCTTTATCCCCATCTCCGCCCTAAAAGGCGATAACGTGGTGGAAAAGAGCGCCAACATGCCCTGGTACGACGGCTCAACCCTGCTGCATCACCTGGAAACGGCAAATGTGGGGGCCAGCCGCAACCTGATTGATTTTCGATTTCCGGTGCAATACGTTATCCGGCCCAACCAGGACTTTCGGGGTTTTGCCGGGCAGATAGCTTCGGGCCGGATCACGCCTGGAGAAGAAGTGGTGGCGCTGCCGTCGGGCCAGCGCAGTTGGGTAAAAGCCATTGTCAGCTTTGAGGGGGAACTGGACGAAGCGGTGACGGGGGATGCGGTGGCGCTGACCCTGACGGACGAGATAGACATCAGCCGGGGCGATATGCTTGTGCGCACCCGCAACCTGCCCCAAAAGAGCAACCAACTTGACGCCACAATATGTTGGCTGGACGAAACGCCGCTGAATCCCCAACTTACCTACCGGCTGCAACACACCACCCGGCTGGTCAACGCCTTTATTTCAGAACTCAACTACAAAATTGACGTTGACACCATGCACCGCCAACCGGCCGACACCCTGACCCTGAACGAAATTGGCCGGGTTCGCCTGATCACCACCCAGCCGCTCTTTTACGACCGGTACCAACTCAACCGGGCCACCGGCAGTTTCATTTTGATTGACCCCTACACCAACGCCACTGTGGCCGCCGGCATGATCCGGGGCCAGGCGCGCCGGCTTGACGACTTAATTGAAACAAAACAAGCCCCCACCTCACCGCGCCAACAATCGCCCGACGTGGTGTGGCAGCAAGCCGGAACCACGCGCGAGCAGCGCGAACAACAAAACGGCCACCGGGCGGCGGTATTGTGGTTTACGGGCCTGTCCAGCTCCGGCAAGTCAACCGTAGCCCGCAAAGTGGAGCAGCGGCTCTTTGAGTTGGGCTGCCGCACCATGTACCTGGACGGCGACAATCTACGCCACGGTTTGAACGGCGACCTGGGCTTTAGCGAGACCGACCGCAAAGAAAACATCCGCCGGGCCGCCGAGGTAGCGAAATTGGCTTTTGAGCACGGCAACATTGCCCTGTGCAGTTTTATCTCCCCCTTTCAGAGCGACCGCGACTTTGCCCGCTCTTTGCTGCCGGAAGGCCGGTTTTTGGAAATTTTTGTCAAGTGCGATCTGGCCGTGTGCCAGCGCCGCGACCGCAAAGGCTTGTACGCCCGGGCCATCCGGGGCGAGATCAAAGACTTCACCGGCATCACCTCCCCCTACGAAGCGCCGCAGCAGCCGGATCTGCTGGTGGAAACCGACATCCACAGCCCCGACCAGATTGTGGAACAGATCATCACCGAACTGGTTCGCCGGGAGATTTTGACCGCCGGCGAGACTGCCCGAGGATGAAGGGGAAAGATGAACGGGCATTTCGTAAAAAATGCACGCCTGAATATACGAATGAGCAAATGGCCGTAATCAAGGAGTGACTTGAATGGCTGAATATGCCCTTTGAAAAAGTCCATAGCCTGCCTTATTTACTTGATTTGTGTAAAAACAAACACTGTGCTAGAATTGCCGCCTAATGCAGGCAGTTGTCAATGGGGATTGAGGACTGCCGTTCTGTTTTTCCCGGCCACGCAGAAACTGGGGAAAAACGGAGCCAGGGGGAGGGGTAGTATGGCCAAACAACCCTGTCGGAGGCGGCGCGTATAAGTAAGATGTAAATAGGATGTAAATAGGATCTAAATAGGATGAAGGTTGGCAGTTAACCCCTGCACCCCTGCGCTTTACTTCCCCGTTTCTAAATAATCTCTAAACAATCTGAAAGGAGCTTTTGCCATGGCGAAAGTAAAGTTGAATCCGGTTCTGGAAAGGATCCGGGGGCAAGTAGGTGATTTGGTTTTTAAGCGGTACGGGGAAGAGGTGATCATCAGCCGCAAGCCGGACTTTGAAGACAGGGAATGGACGGCGGCGCAACTGACCGCCCGGGAGCGATTCCGCCAGGCGACGTTGTACGGCAAAATGGTGATGGCCGACGCCGGGGCCAAGGCCCTGTACGAAGAAGCGGCGGCGGCCAAGGGGCAGCCGATCTTTAGCCTGACCATTGCCGATTTTCTCAACGCGCCCTCGATTGACGAGGTGGACCTATCGGGTTACGGGGGGACGGCGGGCGACGAGATTGTGGTCCGGGCCAGCGACGATTTTGCGGTGACAGCGGTAAACGTGAGCCTGGCCGATACCGGCGGCGCAGAGATTGAAAGCGGGGCCGCAGTGGAGACGCCCCCGAACAGCGGGCGCTGGGTTTACCCCAGCACGGCGGCGGTAGCCCCCGGCACTACGGTGCGGATTGGGGTAACGGTGACAGACCGGCCCGGCGGCGTAGTGACCGCGACAGAAGAGAAGGCGGTGTAGGCGACGAATGACCAACGACCAAGGACGAACGATGATGTTGGTTGGTCGTTCATCCTTGGCCATCCGAGGGGCAAGAGATTTGGGGTTCTTCAGGAATTTGGGGAGCAGCCCTCCCCCAACCCCTCCCAAGGGGAGGGGCTTTTATCTCTCCTCCAAAGGGGAGGTCAGGTGGGGGCATTATTTTGTTGAATCAAATTATGAGTGAGGCATAACCGGACGAATGGAAGAAGAAATTGACCTGCGACAATACATTGCGGTTTTAATTAAATATTGGTACTGGATTGTGGGGCTGGGCGTGGCGGCGGCCATAATAGCCTTTGGGGTTAGTTCTTTGATGGCCCCCACTTACCAGGCGACGGCCCTGGTGACAGCCACCCAGCCTCGCTATCGCCTGCAGTTTGACTCCCGTTTTCAGACGATGCCGGAACAGGATATCCAACAACTGCTACAACGCGGCTCTAATACTTACGCCACCCTGGCCGCCAGCGATGAAATGTTTGAGCAATTGGTGGAAACAACCGGGTGGGACAGGCAGGAGCTTCAGAACAATTTACAAGCGCGGTCCGGCGAAGACCCCAATTTGTTGGCGCTAACGGTTAAAGGTAAAAACGCCGAGGAGGTGGCCCAAACAGCCAATACCTGGGCTGAAATTTTTGTAGAAAAAGCCAACACCTTATACGGCGGCAACAATGAGAAGGACCTGGAACAGATTAAGCAACAACAAGAGAGCGTGGCCCAGGCCCTGGCTCAGGCCGACGCAGCCCTCACTACTTTTAGAGAGGAAAGCGGGTTTGGGTTCGACAGTAGCAGGGATGTTGGCCAGAGCAGTGGCGGCAGTAGTAGTAGTAGTAGTATTGTGGTTTTTGAGAATAACACCGCGGATCTAAGTAACTTTGGCCTGATTGGACAACGTTTACAAACCAAAAATAAATTATTGACCGACTATGAAGCGGCTCTCGTCCAACTGCGCCAGATGCAGCGCGAGATTGAGTTATTGTCAAAAACTACCACCGCCGATAGTTCGCCGGTGTTGGTGGCCAGTTTGTTATCTGAAATGATCAATGCCGGCGCGGTGAAAGATGCGGAAACGCACCAGATACAATTGGACTCGGTTGACCCGGTGGCCGGCTTGGCGGACATGGAAAAAGTGCTGGCTTCCCGGATAACGGCCATTGAGGCCGAGGTTGAACCCCTGCGCGCCGATATTGCCGCCCTCCAGGTCGAGTTGGCCGCGCAACAGGGCCGGCTGGAACAACTTACCCGAGAACGGGACGTTATTGTCGAAACCTATGAAACCTTATCTCGTAAGGTGCAAGAAGCGCAGCTTGAGACTTTTAGTAACGGTAAGGTGAAAATAGCCAGTTTGGCCGTTCTCCCCACCGAGCCGGTTTCCTCCGGGCGGTTACTGAATACGGTGATTGCCGGCGTGTTAGGGTTAATGATTGGCGTTTTTGGCGCGTTTGCCTGGGAGTGGTGGCGAGAGGGTAAAGGGTGAAAGTAGATGTCCGGGAAAATACCTTTCATCAGGGTGGCAGGTAGCAAGGTAGCAGGTAGCAAGGTAGCAGGTAGCAAGGTAACAGGTAACAATACTGAGATTAGTTTGAAACCGTTACTTTCAGAATGTGTTTCTTAAATACATCGGCATGTCATTTCGAGGAGCTTGGAAGCGGAAGCGACTGAAGCGACGAGAAATCTACTTCAGGCGGATG
>JAFGDY010000301.1 GCA_016931895.1 Anaerolineae bacterium | reverse complement strand
GTGCAGGAGTCTAATCCACTCACGCCGGAACCGTCGAACCTAATCGAGTCGCTCAGCCATAGGCTGAGGTTTTATAGGATAATAATCCAGATAAAGGGGACTACTTTAAGTATTGTGGGCAAAGGTTTTGGGAATTTATTTCTGGCAATGAAGAACTATACATAAAGATTATCGAACCTCTGGGATACAAAGCAAAACTCAAAAACGAAGAATTCCAGGACAAATATGCCCAAATTGTCAACAAGTTCTCGTTTCAATTTATGAAAAATTTTTGTCACGACGGCACAATCAATTGGGATGCTTTGATTCAATTTAATTCCTCGATAATGCCTCCTGACAACAAATTGGTAAAATCACTCAACCAACCAGGAAAAGTTATAATTAGCTAGCTCACCCCCCAAAACTACTTTAAATCCTCAGGCCGATCAAAATCTTGTAAAACAGCCCTATTGGTCACCGCCACTCGCTCTGCCTGAGCCTGATAGGCCCTCAGCAACGGACGACCGCCCACATCGCCGTTGATTTGGCGCAATTGGTCAAAGAGAGAACGGTCAAAAAGCACGGGATTGCCGCGCTGCCCGGCAAATTCCGGCCACACTACCGGGGCCAGCGTTTGGCGATGGCGCTCAATGAGGGCGTCCAGTACATCGGGCGTGACCCCAGGCTGATCAACCAAAAGAAAAATAACGCCGTTTACGTTTGGCGGCAAAACGGCCAAACCGGCCTGCATGGAGGTGCTTTGGCCCCCGGCCCAATTTTTATTGACCACCACCTGGACCGGCCTGTTGGCCAGGGCCGCCCGGCATTGGTCTATCTCCGCGCCCACCACCACCACCACCGGCTGCGCCAACGAAGCCAAAGCTACATCAGCCACCCGCTCAATAAAGGTCTGCCGGCCCCAACGGGCCAACTGCTTGGGCGCGCCAAAGCGGGTTGATCCTCCCGCCGCCAAAATAATGGCGGCTGTGCGGGAAAAAGTTTCCTCCCTCAACTGAGAAAGACCTCTATCGCTTGCATCACCTTTTCCAAAGCCCGGATTGAGGGCAGCACCTCAACCCCAATATTCATCCCGTGGTCTGCCCCCTCAATAGCCACCACCTGCCCGCCGGTAGCGGCCTGTATCTCGGCCAGTACGTCCGCATCATAATGCGGGTCAGCCGTTCCAATCACAAAGAGTGAAGTTCCGCCAAATTGCCGGATTTGCTGATGCAAAACATCAAACTTGACCAGAGGGGTCAACCAGATGGCCTTAACCGGGGCGGGTAAGATTTGGGCGGTGAGCAAATGGCCCATAGCCAACGTGCCCAACGATTTGCCCACAACGGTAATTTGCCGGTAGGACCGTTGGGCTATCCCGGTTTGGTAGGCTGCCCCAACATCGGCCAATAGCCACTGCATCTGCTCTGCCGGCGGCAATGCCGAGAAGTCCTCATGATAGGCATACTCTACCCGGAGCACGTCTGCGCCTTTGGCCAGCAGCAAATTGACCGGGTAAAACAGTAGCGGCATGTCAACGGTGTAACCCCGGCCCGGCAAAATGAGGGCCAGGTGGTTTGTGTCGCGCTCCTGTTTAAAAAAGGTATGGGGCACCGGTTCGGCTCGATACCCGGTGATGGTGATTTTTTGGCTGGGGTACATGGTTGTCTCCCGTGTTTAGAAATTAGAGTTGTTACCTCATAAAGCCTTAATCCTGCGGCCTGACCACGGCGCTGGCCAGAATGGCCACCAGCGCCGCTCCCCCCACCGCCAGCGATTTGTCGCTGAGGGCAAAACAATACTCCACAATGCCCCGCGGATCAAGATCGCCAATTTTAAAGCCGGCGGTCACCCGGACGGCGGAATGAATGAGACCGCGCAAAACCCCGTCAAAAGGGGCATGCACTTCTTCCCGCCCCACTTTGGCAATCAGTTGGCCCTGTTTAATGCGGTCGCCAATAGCGGCAAAGGCAATCACATTTCCGTCGGTTGGGGCGCGCAGCACCCGGTCAACGCCGTAACCTTCAACCGGGGCGGAGTCGCCGGTATCAGGCTCAGTTTGCCCCTGGTAAATAACCCGGCCCAACCAATGGCCGCGTTTGGTTTCAATAACCGCATGACATTCCCGGCCGGCGGTAAAGCCCGAGCCTAAAGCCACCACCAACGGGGCAGCGTCAATGGTTGTGCCGGTATTGGTTTTGGCCATAATGGCGTCAATAATCACCTGGGGTTTTACCTGGGCGATAATGTCGGCCTGGGGGTCAACCAAAACCGGGATGATTTCACTTCGGGCCAGGTCGCGCGCGCCCGACACTGAGCCTACGTGATGCGCCGTAATGCCCTCAACCGTTGTTTTTTTGCTATACACAGCCTCGCCAAAACAAACGGCCCGGCGCACCAACAACGGGGCAGGCAATTCGGTCATCATCAGGGGAAAGCCGGCCCGCTTGAGCCGGTAGGCCACCCCGCTGGCCAGATCGCCCGCTCCTTTGATTAAAACAAGGGTATTGTTAAAAATTGGATTGGTACGCATCAGGGCTTATTCGCTGTAGCCATCTGAAAAAACTTCAATCATCAGGTAGGGGGCGCCCAACGGATAGAGAATAGGACAAGTGCAACCGTGGGCCACATATTCCCGAACTTTGGCTTTGACCTCTTCCGGCGTGCCGGTGGCCGTGATGCGCTGGACCAGGTCATCGGGCACCAGGGGCATGGCGGTTTTGATTTGCTCTTTGGTAGCGGGCCAGCCCAAGATGTTCTGGATTTTTTTGACCACCTCATCGCTCACGCCGCTGGCCTGGGCAATGTGCGGTTGTTGGGCCAGGTATTGGGTGAGCAGGGCGCGAGCGCCATCTAAAGCTTGGGCTTTATCGGTATGCACGGAACAAACCATCAGTTGAGGCCGGTCAATCTCATCCAGGGTGCGGCCGGACTGTTTGGCGCCAATTTGCAAAGCAGCCAGCGCCCGGTCATTATACTCCGGAGGCACGCAGTAATTGAGCACCACGCCATCGCCAATTTCTCCGGCCAATTCCATCATTTTCATGCCGGTCGCGCCAATCATCATGGGCACGCGGCGCGGTTCGCGACGGCCATGCACGACATCCAACTCAATCCCCTTAACCTGGTGGAACTCGCCTTTAAAGGTGACGTTTTCCATGTTCAGCAGGCGGCGCATCACCTCAATGGTTTCGCGCATGGCCAAAAGGGGTTTGCGGCGCCGAATGCCCACGTTTGCGGCCAGCGGGTCCCACCAGGCCCCCATGCCACAAATGATCCGATCAGGAGCCAGGTCGTCCAGGGTTAAAAAAGTGGCCGCCAACAGGCCGATGTTGCGGGTCCAGTTATTGATCACGCCGGAGCCGACCTTTAACCGCTTGGTAACGGCGGCAAAAGCGGCCATGGGCACAATGGCGTCGCGCACCAGGCGGCTCTCGGCCTGCCACACTGCCTCAAAGCCCTTTTCTTCCGCATATTGGGCCAGTTTCATGCCCTCGCGGAGATCATGGGCATCTTGCAAATAAAGGGCTACTCTATCTTGACTCATGTTAACAATCTCCTTTCCAGATAAATTTTTATTTAACGATTTTACCACCGGCTATAGCAATTTGTCGAAAAAGCGATCAGGTGATTGAACCCACCGGCCTTAAACCGGGCCAATAGATTCCCCCCACAGCCGGAGCATGGTATAATGGTTTTATTAATGAGCAGTACCCAGAATTTTTTAAAGAGGTGATAGCATGCGGGTCATCAATTTTGTGGCAGGCTTTTTGGTGGGTGCGGCGCTGGCAGCCATTGCTGTTTTACTGATTACGCCCCAAAGCGGCAATGAGTTGCAGGCGACCATTCGGGCCAGGTTTGAGGAGATTTTGGCAGAGGGGCGCAAAGCCGCCGCCGTCCGGCGGGCTGAGTTGGAAAATACGCTGGCCAATCTGAGGGCAGGTTCGGCGCAATAATTTGGGGGAACTCCCGGCTATAACGTCTCCAGCGCCTTTTTGAAAATGTGATGGTAAACTTGGCTGGCCTGAGCCATATCATCATCCAGGAATAGGTCGGCGCGAGCCTCATACGCTTTTCTGATCAAAGCCAGGCTGTTGCGCAAATCCTCACCGGCAAAGGTTAATTTGTTGGAGATGTACGTGCCGGCAATCAACAAGGGCAAGTAGAGGAATTCCTCCTCTAAGGTTTGGCCGGTTTCGATATTGTCGGCAATATAGTCGTTGACCGCCTGGCGCTCCTCTAATGCCCAGAGTTGGCGACCGGCGGCTCGGGCAATCAGGCCAAAACCGACGGCAATGCTCAGCCGGAGCAGGTGATAATACCCCACCGAACTGATTACCTCAAGGGCATCGGTGGTGTCGGCATTGGCATCAAGGGCGCGTTCCCAAATTGGCACCAACAAACCGTTATAACGGGCCGGGTTACTGAGAAAGTATTGGCAGGTAAAAGTTAAGATTTTGGCCAGTATAATGGCCTCGCCTATTCTGAGCGGCAAACCCACATCCGCAAATCTACTCACGCTTTCGCTATACAGCCTGGCGTATAGAGCTTCCGCCGTCAGTTCGTTTTTTAATTTCACCTGCCGCAGATTTATTTCGTGGATGGCCCGGTGGAACAAATCTATCTGGTCTCGGGTCCACACGGCCTGATAGGTGTGGGCCAATTTGGGCGCTCGTTCTGCGGGTTGGGGTTTACCGGCTATTTGAAGGGGGAATGTAGCTTTTTTAACCGGCTTTTCGCTAAAGGTGGCCCCCAACGTGCTCGCCAAATTTAGGCCCACTATATTGTCAATCAAACTTTTATTATCTAATTTGCTCTGGCTTTCAGCGGCGCGCACCCGATTGCCTTTACTTTTGGGGGTTACTTGAAGTTCCACGGCCACCTCAAATTCCCCCGGCTGCGCGTCTTCGGTGGTGGTGACGGGCAGGGTTAACAAACCCGCTTCCACTTCGGTGAGTTGCAGGTTAAAGGCAGGTTTAGCCACGCTCAGAATCGGCTTACCACTTTTAAAAAGTCCCCCCCCCACCAAGGGCAACGTCACTTGCACCACTACCGCTACCGGCACATCGAGCGTATTTTGCATAAATAAAAACAGATTGGCTACCTGTTGCGGCGCAATTTGGGTCGGTTCAAAATATCCTACGTATTGCACGCCTCCCGTTTCCAATCTTTCAGGGTTGGCAATGTATTCACCAATGATGTCTGGGTAAGAAACCGTGGACATAACGCACCCCCTTCAACTTGTCATAATCCATTTTAGCATATCACTGCCCCGGCATTTTGTCAACGTTGCCCGCAGATTCAACCCGGCCATAGTCCATTTCCAACTTATCTCGTTGAAAATGGGCCGCAATTACCTGTAACAGATTGATGGTGTAATGCGCCGCCAGCGGGGCCAGCACGCTGCCCGTCCCCAAAAACAGCAGGGAAAGCAATCCGTTTAAACCCGCCGCCACGCCTATGCCCAAATAACCCTGCGGCAGGTGCATAGCCCCAAACAGCAAGGACGTGCCAATCATCAACAGCCACAGCGGGATGATATCGCCAAACCCACCCAGCCAGAGCGGGCGAAACAACAACTCTTCCATGGCCACCGCCGGCAGCAGGGCCAGGGGAACCAGCACCCATTCAACAGGGCGGCGCGGCAAGATATTAAGCACCACCCAGGGGGAGTAAATTTCCCGGCCAAAATAACTGACGGCACCAACGGCCAACAGGTTGATGACCACCTGCATGGTCGCCCCGGCCGCCAGGCCAAGCCCAATTTGTGGCCAGGGGTTGGCCCCAACCAAACCAAGCTGCCCGGCCGGTAGGCCCATCAACCAGGCCAAAAACAAACAAAAACCCACCAACACCACCCGGATAATCAATTCGGGCGGCGAAAGCAACAAATTAAAATCGGGCCGGATTCTTTTGAGCAGCAGGTTGCTCTGATACGTGATCCAGGCCAGAAAAATGGTCAAAATTAAGATGATCAGCCGGGCCAGATTTAGCCCCAAGTTCATGCTCCTTTATCAGCCTCACCAGCCTCAAAAGTATCGGCTAAAAGGGCCAACGCCTGTTTGGCCTGGGGTTCTGGCACCCACACCTGCGCCGACCCCAGCGGGCCAACGGTCAAGCCCAGCACAATCCCTACGGCTTCCTGTCGCGCCAGGGCGGCAATGCCTTCACTTTCCAGCCGCCCCTTAATGATGGCCGCTTCGGCCGGATTGAGATTGGCGGCCACCACCACCCAGGGGGTCCGCGCCGCCCCACCGGGCGTCGTTTCCGCCCCAGCCGTTTCTTCATGGTTGCCCTGAGACCAGGGCACCGCATTGGGCAATGTTTCTGCCATAAAATCTCCCTCTCTGTCTAAATAATCTTTATTATACCGGAACTTGTATTTACCATCAAGAGAAAATTTCCAACCGTTGTTTACATTCAGGAAAGCCTGATTTACAATCAAACCTCCATATATTTGCCTTATTGAATAGAATTTGGCAAGATTAGGGCATGGAATATAAAAGACAAGAAGAAGACTTTATTGAATTAAAAGATACTGTTGCCGAGCAGCGTAAGTATAGTGTTTTAAATGTTGAAGAGGCTCGCAAAGTAACAAAAACCTGGCTTGAAAATTTTGACCTGGCAGAAGCCATTAGCTTTGGTCTTCCCGAAGTTGATGATAGATACCACGTATGGCGCGTGCCATTATTGGGACGAGACTCCCAGGAGAGAATAGGTGAAGTTGTTATTGATGCTTACACTTCTTTACTCCTCCAGGACAAATCAACATCTCCCGATGTACTGGAAGCGCGTTTGTTACATCGTCACAACTCCCCCCAAAAATCCCCACTCAAAAAGAAAAATTACCGGCCCTCAAATCTCAGAAATACCATCGCGCTTGGCGATGCCGAAAAAATATTACGAGATTTTCCCGAAGAGTCTGTAGATTTAATATTTACCTCTCCGCCATACTATAATGCCCGCCCGGAATATGAGGATTATGTTACTTATGATGAATATCTGTTAAAAATGCAAAAAGTGATCCGGGCCTGTCACCGGGTTCTGAACGAAGGTCGGTTTTTTGTAATGAACGTCTCGCCGATTTTAATCAGACGCGCCAATCGGACCGAGTCTTCAAAGCGTATCGCTGTTCCATTTGATATGCATCGCCTATTTATTGAGGAAGGCTTTGATTTTGTAGATGATATTATTTGGGTTAAACCTGAAGGCGCAGGCTGGGCTACAGGCCGAGGCAGAAGATTCTCCGCAGATAGAAACCCGTTGCAATATAAACCTGTTCCGGTGACTGAATATGTATTGGTCTACCGCAAACACACCAAACGTTTGATTGACTGGAATATAAGAACACACCCTGATCAGGAAAAAGTGCAAGTATCCAAAGTATCAGATGATTATGAAAGGACCAACATTTGGGAGATTAAACCGGCTCACGACAAAAAGCATCCGGCTATTTTCCCCGAGGAGTTGGCCACAAAAGTAATTTCCTATTATTCATTTGTTGACGATATTGTCTTGGATCCTTTCGCCGGTTCAGGAACTGTGGGGCTTGCCGCGACAAAATCAAAAAGACGCTTTGTTTTAATTGATAAAGCCCCAAAATATGTCAATCTAATGAGAGAGCGGGCCAAGAGTTGGCTGGGCAAACAAGCAGGTGATATTCTTTGTCTGAATTGTCCTCCAATTATGGTTGACGACCTCTTGATATTGGTAGACTTTTTACCAAATCAAGAGTAAGCTCCAAACAGGCCGCATCGTAAAGATAGACCTCAACGAATTGCCATTTCTCAAATCTATTCTATAATTACGTTTTGCAACATCGTAAGTCTGCCCAACACACTCATCCGGTTATTGATAGGAGTAGTATCTTGAATATAGCTTTTCAAATTGTGCAAATTATCGTGGCTATTGCCATAATTGCCCTGGTTCTGTTGCAGGTTAAAGGCTCCGGCCTGGGCAATATTTTTGGCGGCGATGGCGGGGTTTATCGCACCCGGCGCGGGGTTGAAAAAACATTATTCCAGGCCACCGTAGGCTTGAGCGTCTTTTTCTTTATTATTTCATTGGTGGCAGTGACTCTGGCCGGTTGAAATTGTTTTTGAACAACTTCTTTTCTCTCGGTTAGGATTTACCACCAGACCCAAATAGCGCACAACAGTGGTTGGCTGTTGTGCCTTTTCATTCAAAAGGGGCAATTCTTTGGGACGTCACACACGCTGGCAAGCTATTCTTACCCTCACCGGAATAGCCATGACCATGGCCTTTTTGGGATTTCTGGCTTTTTCGCGCACCACTGTCACCGTGCCGGATGTAGGCGGCGTTTACAGCGAGGGCATTGCCGGAACGCCTCAATTTATCAATCCGCTGCTGGCGCACTTTAATCAGGTTGACCAGGATTTGAGCGCCCTTATCTTTCAGGGTCTAACTCGTTCCGACGGCAAGGGCGGCCTGGAGCCGGTGCTGGCCAAAAGCTGGAGCGCCAGCGATGACGGCCTGGCCTATCTGTTCAAACTGCGAGATGATGTTCGCTGGCAAGACAATCAACCCTTTACGGCTGACGACGTTCTTTTTACCATCAACCTGATGAAAGACCCCGAATTTCCCGGCGCGCCTTACCTGGGCGACCTGTGGCGAACGGTGACCGTGGAAAAGATTGACGATTACACCCTCCGCTTTATCCTGCCGGAGCCGTTTCCCCCCTTTGCCGATTTTACCACCATCGGTATTTTGCCGGAACACCTGCTTAAAGACACGCCCGCCCGCGATTTATTGAGCCAGACCTTTAACCTCAAACCAATTGGCACCGGCCCTTTTAAACTGGACGAAATAAATGCCAGGTTGGCCCGGTTGTCGGCCAATCCGCTTTATAACGGCCCCCAACCGCGGCTGGCGCACCTGGAGTTTCATTTTTATCCCAGCTACCAGGAAGTGATAGCCGCCTACCGGGCGGGAGAAGTTCTGGGGATTAACTTCATCCCTCCTCAAGCTATCCCGGACGTGCAGCAACTTGAGTCCCTTAATCTTTATACCGCGCGCTTATCGGGTTACAACATTATTTATCTCAACTTGCAGGCCCCCGACACAGCCCCCTTTTTCCAGGAGACTGAAGTGCGCCAGGCCCTGTTATTGGCCCTGGATCGCCAGGCCATCATTGACCAGGCGCTGCACGGCCAGGGGCTGGCGGCCAACGGGCCAATCCTGCCCTGGAGTTGGGCCTACAATGCCGACCAACCTGTCCCAAATTTTGACCCGGAAAAGGCCAAGTCCCTGTTGGATAAGGTCGGCTGGATAGACAGCGATGGCGACGGCATCCGCGATAAAGAAGGCCGGCTCCTGGCCTTTAACCTGCTCACCGGCGACGACCCCGATAATATCAAAGTGGCCGAAGCTGCGAGTGAGCAGTGGCAACAGGTCGGCGTGTCGGCCACCCCGGAAGTGGCCGGCGCGGGTTTGGGCGCGGCCCTGGCCCAGCGCCATTTCCAGGCGGCCCTGGCTGAGGTTTTACTGTACGGAGACCCCGACCCTTACCCCTTCTGGCATCAAACCCAAATTCAGGCCGGGCAAAATTTTGCGGGTTGGAACAACGATGAAGCTTCAATGCTGCTGGAAGCCGCCCGCGCCACCACGGCCAAAGGCCGCCGCAACGACTTCTACTTTGAGTTCCAGCGCATTTTTGCCGAGGAAGTTCCCTCCATTATCCTCTTTCACCCCGTTTACACCTACGGCGTCAGTCAAGATGTTTTCGACGTTCAGGTAGCCCCAGTGGTCAATCCCAGCGACCGCTTCCGCAGCCTGCCCAATTGGTACGTGCTCACCCGGCAGGTCATTTATAAAGAAACCCAATATGAGAAAGTGGCCCCGTAGGCAATCTTTCCCTTATCGCCGCCGGGCCAGCACGTCGGGATGGACAAAAAAGTAAATACAGGCCAGGCCCGTCAGCGCCCCGCCCAGGTGCGCAAAAACACCGACGCCGGTGGAATAAGGGATGTCCAATTTGGCCAGTTCAACCATCAACTGGGCCACCAACGCATCGTGCAGAAAACTATAAATCAGATACACCCAGGCCGGCAGCCAAATAGTAAAGGGAATGGCCACCAGGCAGCAGCCCATGGGCGTGGCCGCCACAAGGGTACGGATGCGCTGGTCGGAATATAAAAAAAGATAAGCCCCCATTAACCCGCTAATAGCGCCGCTGGCGCCCAAACCGGGCATCCGGGCATGGATAGGCGAAAGCGCGGCGCTGGCCAGTACGCTTACAAAACTGGCGGCAAAACCACACAGCATGTAAAAAAGAAAAAAACGCGCCGGGCCGGTTACGTCCTCTACCTTGCGGCCAAAAAACCACAGCACAAACATGTTGCCCAACAGGTGAAAAAAATTGGCGTGTAAAAAGAAACTGGTTAAAGACGATAACGCGCCCAAACCTTCGCCTCTGAGTTTTAAGTTAGATACGTCCATATAAGGGTAGAGGGTGATGATCCACGACACATCATCGGGCATGGTTTGATGGCGCAAATAAAGGCCCAAAACCAAACCCCCGTGAATGAGAACATTGATGATCACAATGGTCAAAGTCATCCAGGGAAAAGTCTGTCCCTGTTCCCGGCGGTCTTTAATGGGCAGCAAAAAAACGCTTTCCAGAATCAAGGTCAGGTAGTAGATAGTTTCAGGATCCATTCCGGCACCTCAGGAGAAGATTGACCAATCGGATACAAAATAATGCCCATGGCCACCAGCCAAAAAATTGCCCCAAAGATGGCCACCGAGAAACGCGCCTCGGCGGAAGTCAAGCCGCGCTCACCGGCTATAAAACGGATAGCCGGATTGTAGGGCAAGCTGGCGCCGCTTGTCCACAAAAATGCGCCCAGCAGCCCCAGGCCGAGCGCCAGCCAGCCTGTGCCCGGAATCCACCAGGGACGCATGCCTGCATCCAGCACGGCGGCCAAAAAACAGAGCAGCGCCGGCCCGGTTAATTGCCGCAGCAACTCAAACCAGCCGGTGGCCAGCACGTCGGGTAAATCAGGGGCCAGCACACCGGCCAAACGTTGGGCCTTCTTTTGGGCTAAAGTATCGGCGGGGAGCAGGGTGGCGGCCCGCCGATAGGCTTCAACCGCCAGCTTGGGCCGGCGAGAGGCCTCGTAAAGTTGCCCCAGCCGGAACCAGACCATGCCGTGCCTGGGGTCGAGCCGCGTTGCCTTCTGAAAATAGTCAAAACTTTTTTTAAGCTGGCCGTGGTCCATTAGCAGCCAGCCCAGGGAAAAATTTAGCTCGGCGGATTCGGGCGTCTCCACCAGGGCTTCTTGGTAAACATCTTCGGCCTCATCCCAATAACTCAATTGATGATAAATTTTCCCCAAAACCAAAGCGGCGGCTATTTGGCCGGGGTCTTCGGCCAGCACCTGCCGCAGAGTGTTAATAGCCACATTAGAGCGGCCTGCCCCGGCTTGCGCTTCGGCCAACCGCAGTTGAATTTCGGGATAGTCGGGATTTAGCATGTTGACAATTTGCCAGGCGGTAACGGCCTGACCATATTTTTCGTGCTCCTGGTAAGCCGCCGCTAACCCGCTAAAGTAGATGGTTTTATGCCGGAAGTTACCCGGCGTATACCCACATTCGGGACACTCGGCCAGTTCTACATCCAAACGAGCGCCACAAGCCGGGCAATCCACCACCAGGGGCAGGCGGCAATGATGGCAGCGGGTGGACATGGCCGAAATAGGGCGTCTACAAAAAGGACACAAAACACTGCCTTTTTCGGGCGGCGCTTCCGCTTCGCTCGTGGCCGGTTCAAACTCCAAAACATCCTCCCCCCGCGCCGTAGACTTGCTCCGAATCAAGGCGCCGGCCATTGAAGCATGTTCCTGCAAATATTTTGCTTTGGGGGCCGGCGCTTCTGGCCGCGCCGGCTGCGGGGCGAGTCGTTTGTAGCGGATAGCAGACCGGGCCGGCAGGGTTGGTTTTTTACGGGTGGGGCGAAAGATAAACAGTGACAAGGCCCAGCCCCCCCCTAAAAAGAAAGCCCACATCACCACGCCAACGCCCAAAATGGTGCCCATAATTGCCAAAAGGTCTATTCTGTCGTCAAGCCGAAGCGGCCGGTTGACCTGTGGCTTGTTGGGCAAATATAAAACCTTTATCTTTTTGGTATTTGTGGCGGTTTCGTAGGCCGTTGACGAAACCGGGCACCAATAAGCGTCGTCCGCCGGATCTCCGCCAAAAGAGTGCCACGTTTGCCCATCAAAGCTGAATTCATATTGCACCATATAATAGACCACGCCGGTGCTGCCTCGATAGGTGTACGAATCCGTGACATACGCCTCAACCACCTCTCCCCGGTAGCGCAAAGCCAACTCGTTGACCACGCCGCATCCCCCCAGCAGGGAGCATGGCGCGCACAGCACTAACGAGGCCAGCAACACCACTACTCGCAATATGATGCGCCTGGTAGACAGCCAGGTGTCTTTTACCGGGGGTTCAACTTCAGCCGCCACATTCGCTTCCAGTTGCGCCTGCTCAGCAGATGAAACCGGGACAAAGGGTTTTTCCGGCACCGGCAGCGGACGACGCGCGGCTAAATTATCTTGCAACATCACCCCGGCCATTGAGGCATGCTCTTTTAGATGTCCCGGCCTTTTCACCGGAGTTTGCTGTTTGGGGGAAGACGCAGGCTGTGAGCCGGCCTGGCCTGGAGAAGACACTTCCTCTCCTGCCGATTTTTCCGGGGAAGATGCTGATGAAGGGGGCAAGGGGGACGAAACCGGGGTAGAGGATGAAGGAGCAGGAGACGTTTCAGTTGCCGGAAAGGGGGATGAAGTTGTTGCCAAAGGGGACGGTCTGACCGTTGGCGCAACTCCGTCGCTTTGTTGCTGCAAACGGGCCAACCCCAACCGGGCGTGTTTGTTTTCCGGCTCCAGGGCCAATACGTTTTCCAAACACGTAAACTTATCAACCGGATCTTCCACCACCGCGCTGAGCCAGAGCCAGGCCGACACGTTGGTTTCATCCAGTTCCACCACCTGCAACAACGCCTGGCGAGCCTGTTCTGTCCGGCCGGCTTTGGCGGCGGCAATCCCTTCGCGCAACAAAGTCTGAAGTTCAGACTGATTCATTAATAATAAACCCCCTCCTCAGGGTGGGCCAAACTGTAACTCCCACCCCCGTCAGTTTCAAATTGTAACATTTTCTTTTTGAATGCACAATAGGAATTTGTGCCGGGTTTTGGGGGCAATAAAAAACCCGGCAGTGGCCACAACACCGCCGGGTTGGATCATAGGAGGGAGGGTTCATATGATCGTTTATAGAATAGCATAAAATTTCAATATCGTCAAAATTCCTAAACCAATTTGTACTTGTATATTTTGACAACGTAGGTTAAAATCAAATATGTACGGTAAACATTAATTTTTTCTTAATGAGGTCTTTTTTATGAGTAAACCCTTTAACTACGGTGGTCAGGCCATCATCGAAGGGGTGATGATGCGCGGACGCAAACACATGGCTCTGGCCGTTCGCGCGGCCAACGGCGAAATTGTGCTGCATACCGAACCCCTGAACCCTCGTATCTACGCCAGTTTCATTAACAAAATACCTTTTTTGCGCGGCTTCACCCTGCTGTGGGATGCCCTGGTTTTGGGCATTCACGCCTTGATGTTTTCGGCTAACATTGCTATGGGCGAGGAAGAAGAGGTGGAATTTACCGGGCCGGTGGCCTGGGGTAGTATGGCCGTTTCTTTTACGCTGGCCATCGCCATTTTTTTTGTATCGCCCTTGCTGGTGATTAGCCTGCTGGAACGGTTTGCGACCATCCCTATTCTGCTCCAACATCTCATTGAAGGCGTCGTCAGGCTGGCCTTGTTTTTAGGCTACATCTGGGGCATTGGCTTTCTCGAGGACATTAAACGTGTTTTTGGCTATCATGGCGCCGAGCACAAGGCCATTAATGCTTACGAACATGACGTGGAACTGGTCCCGGAAAAAATCAGCCAATGCAGCATTGTCCATCCCCGCTGCGGCACGGCGTTTTTGCTCATTGTGATGGTCATCTCTATTTTTGTGTTTGCCCTGGTGGGCGACCCCGCGCTGTGGCTGAAAATTGTTTCCCGCGTGGTGCTCATCCCGGTTATTGCCGGCATTGCCTACGAATTTCTAAAATTTAGCGCGGCGCACCAACAAAATCCAATCATTAAAATTTTGATTGCGCCCGGCCTGGCCCTACAGCGCATGACCACTCGCGAGCCCGATTTAAGCATGTTAGAAGTATCTATCGCTGCCCTGAAAAAACTGCTTATCGAAGAAAAACTGGCGACCGCGGCCAACTTAAGCGAAACCGGCGAAACCCTGACCGCGCCCGGTTCGGTCAGCCCGTAGGTTCCCGCTAGGCCAGGGGGAAGAAGGTTTTGTTGCCATGGTTACAAGACCCATATCCACCACCGATAAATTACGCGCTCAATCCTTAAATCGTACCGGCCTGGAACACTTTGAACGCTGGGAAATGGACAGCGCCATCACGCTTTTCCAGGAAGCCACGCGCCTTGACGACACCGAGTCGGAATATCACCTCAACCTGGCCCGGGCCATGGTGCGCATGGGTGATTACGAAGCCATGCTGAAATCCCTGGGCGATTACATCCGTACCGAACTGGAAGAGAGACTGGTCACTCGTTTTGAAACTCTTTTTAGCAACGCCCTGGACGCAGTAGAAACCCGGCTCACTAGCACTATGCCCCAACATGGGCTACGCCTGGAAATTGTCGGCGCGGCCATTCAAATGTGGTTGGAATACCGGGTGACCATTGGCAAAAATCACCTGGACCTCAGCCGTCCCGAAGAATGGGCCGCAGCCCTGGACCATACCGTGCGCAAGGTGAATTTTGAAGAAGTGCCTGGCCCGGAAATTGCGGCGTGGTACAACACCACCGAGCCGGCCATGCGCAGCGCCCACGCCGACCTGGTGGATGTGCTGGACATTATGCCTTGCGACTATCGCTACTACCGGGGCAGCGATAATCCGCTGGACAAACTTGTTGAAGCAGCCTTGATGCTGGAAGAATTAGAAAAACGATTTCAAGAAGCCTAGCAGTCTGTCGGAGAGAACCAGAGAAGGATCTCATAACTGCCAAAATGGTCTAGTTTTGACGAAAAATGTGCTCTAAATGAACG
>JAFGDY010000300.1 GCA_016931895.1 Anaerolineae bacterium | reverse complement strand
CTCGTTTTGGAGTATTTGTCATATTGGCCTTGACCTTGTTGCTTTACATAAATTCGCCAACAGTATCCATAATTATTTAATCTTCATAGAACCTTTAAGGTCTATTGCCCCCAAAATGGAATTGACCCGACCCACCTGGATTGACTAAATAAAAACACTCGGTGTAAGATAAGGTTTAAAGATGACCGACACTTTTAAGGCCGGTCATTTTAAGTTCACATTATAGAGGCCGGTATGTCTGACCCGCTCTGGACGCTCCAACAAGGTAACAGCCCGCTGGTAGCCGCAGCCATTCATCATGGGCATGCCGCACGAGAGGAGGTAACCAATTTATTTGCCCTGACAGAATTGGACCGCCTCCGGGAGGAGGACCCCTTTACCGGCCAATGGGTCACCATGGCCGATACCCAAATTGTGGTTTTTCATTCGCGCTTTGAGGTAGACTTGAACCGGCCCAGGAAAAAAGCGGTTTATCTGAAACCCAAAGATGCCTGGGGGTTGCAGGTTTGGCAAACTCCCCCCCCGCCCAATATGATTGCCCGCTCGCTGGCGCAATATGATGCTTTTTACGCCGCAGTGCAGCCTATTTTAACCTATCTGGCAAACTGCTTTGGCCGCTTTGTGGTGTTTGATTTGCACACCTACAACCATCGTCGCGCCGGGCCGGATGGCCCCCCTGCCAACCCCGTCCAAAACCCGGAGGTCAATATCGGCACCGGCACCATAAACCGCGCCCGTTGGGCTCCCCTGATAAACCGTTTTATGGCCGACCTGCGGACCTTTGATTTTTTGGGTCGCCAGCTTGATGTGCGGGAAAATATCAAATTTCAGGGCGGTTACTTTTCTCGCTGGATTCACCAAACCTTTCCCGAATCCGGCTGCGCTCTGGCCATCGAATTCAAAAAATTTTTTATGGACGAGTGGACCGGCCAACCGGACCAACTTCAACTGGAAGCCATCCGCCAGGCATTACAATCTACCGTGCCGGGTATCCTGGAACTATTGCCCCAACTATGAGCCAAACCAAACCATCGTCTCGTCGTATCATAACCCTTCGTTTTAGCAAAACCGTCTGCCAGCGCCTGGCCGAAAACAAGCGGGTGCGCCGCAATCTACCCCAGTGGGGACGCCTGCACATTGACCGGCAGTTACCTTTTTTGGTTGTTTATCGCCGCCCATCAAACCGCGCCGATCCCGGTACCGACCAACTGGTCTTGGGCGAGGCGTCTTACCTCCAGGCAAAGGCCACCAAACAACTCAAGCCCGGCCTGGCCAAACTGGTTGACAATGTGGCCCAAACCCTGTCGGCCAAGTTTGGCGCGTTTTTAATTGTAGAAATCTGGGCTGCCCCGGAAAACCACAAACTGACGCCGGGCGATTATCTGAAACCCCGCCCTGCATTTCGAGTATTGACCTCCGAAACCCAATCGCCGGTTAAGACCGTTGAGGCTTTGGCTGAATCGTTAAAAAAAATCAAAATTCTCAAGCGGACCGCTCAAGTTGAGGTAGTTTATGCGCGCAAACGCTCGCCCCGGGGGATGTCACCCCTGCTCCTGGCTGGCCGGGCGCGAGCCTTGAACTGCTTTATTGTTGGCCTTGAAGTAGCGCCAATTTACCGTCACCCCGAAACCGGCGAACTATTCCCGGTGGTGTTACAGGCATTACACCGTAGTCTGGCCCACGCCCTCAAACGAGCCTTTTTTGAGTTTATGCGGGTGCAAACCACGCATCGCCCCCCCACCCATCAAGTTTTGGGGCGACGGGCTGTGGTGAAAGCCGTTTGGAACGTTGACCGGCAACTGGCCGAGATCAGCAATTCGTTTGATTTTTTGTTGCAGGTAACGCCGGTCAACGTCCATGCCGCCTGGCAACTCTTCAAACGCCGCCATTTTCAACGCCCGCCCATATTTCATTATCGCCCCCTCCCCATGGACCCGGCCCTGCTCAAACGCAAACTGTATTCCATTCACATCGAACGGGTGGAAGACCCTACCCTGGCCTATCTCTTCCGCCAGAAACGCAGCGAACTCGACCGGCAGTTGACCATGTTATTAGACCGGGACACGCGTAAATTTGTTTACGGCAGTTTGCAAGTTTATGGCGGAGTAGACGACAACCTGTATCAATTGGCCGTCTCGCTCCTGGAGCAAATCTCCCCTCGCAGCCGGGACGGAACGGGCGGATATGTAGACGCCCAAACGTTTGCCAATCGAGCCAAAGATGAAGTAAAATATTACCGGAATATCTATCCTGGCGTCACTGCCGCCGTGCAGATACGAGACGATATTACCGGCCTGATGGTATCGCACGGCAACCTGCTCATTAGTAACCGAACTCAAATTCCCGTGCCCAGAGTGGAGGCCCTACTGCAACACGAAGTAGGCACCCACATTCTCACTTATTTCAACGGTCGCGCTCAACCTTTTCAACAACTCTATACCGGCCTGGCCGGCTACGAAGCCTTGCAAGAGGGCCTGGCCGTCTTATCGGAATATATGGTAGACGGCTTGAGCCGGCCACGCTTACGTTTGCTGGCCGGCCGGGTCTTGGCTGCCCGGCGTTTAATTGAAGGGGCCTCATTCATAGACACCTTCCAGGAACTTTTTCGCCAATACGGCTTTGCCCAGCGGACGGCCTACATCATCACCATGCGGGTTTACCGGGGCGGCGGCCTGACCAAAGATGCTGTTTACCTGAAAGGTCTGGTCATCCTGCTAGATTATCTCAAACGAGGCGGCGTGCTGGAACCGTTGTTTGTAGGCAAAATCACTGCCGCCGACATTCCCTTGATTCGGGAATTACAATGGCGAGAGGTGCTTCATCCGGCGCCGCTGCTACCCCGTTATATGGAAAATCCGCGAACTGCCGAAAAGTTTGTGCGTTTACGCAACGGCTTAACCGTGCTTGATCTCATCAAAAGGAGCAAAAAATGAGGATAGGGTTTGTGGTCAACGACATTATGACCGAAAAACAGGGGTACACCACCACTCGCCTGGGTATGACGGCCGTCAACCGGGGCCACGAGGCCTGGGTGATGGGCGTGGGCGATCTATCTTATGAACCCAATGGGCAGGTGCGCGGGCGCGCTCGTTCGGCGCCGGGCAAAAAATACACCACCCCGGCCTCTTATTTGCGGGCCTTGCAAGGGATCAAGGCCAAAACCGAGCGCATTAGCGTAGACGACCTGGACATTTTGATGCTGCGCAACGACCCGGCCGAAGATGCCAGCACTCGCCCCTGGGCGCCTTCAGCCGGCATTGTTTTTGGCCGGGTGGCCCGAGAACACGGCGTGATTGTTTTAAACGACCCCGACAGCCTGGCCAAAGCCATGAACAAAATGTATTTCCAACATTTCCCCGAAGCGGTGCGCCCCCGCACCCTCATCAGCCGCGACCGCGCCGAAATCAGGCGTTTTGCCCGGCAGCAGGGGGGCAATATTGTGTTAAAACCCCTGCAAGGCTCCGGGGGGCAGGGCGTATTTTTGGTCAGGCCGGATGATATGTCTAATCTCAATCAAATGGTCGAAGCCGTGAGCCGGGACGGGTATGTGATAGCCCAAGAGTATCTACCGGCGGCGGCCGAAGGAGATACCCGCCTGTTTTTAATGAACGGCCAACCCCTGCGCTACAAAGGCAAATACGCCGCATTTCGCCGGGTCCGCAGCGGCGACGACATTCGCAGCAATGTGCATGCCGGCGGCACCATCGCCCCCGTTGCCGTGACCAACGAGATGCTCAAAGTGGCCGAAATTGTCCGCCCAAAACTCACCCTGGATGGCATGTTCCTGGTGGGTCTGGATATTGTGGGCAATAAACTTATGGAGATTAACGTCTTCAGCCCCGGCGGACTGGGTAGCGCCCAGAAATTTGAAAAGGTGAATTTTACGGTGGCCGTCATCGAGGCTTTGGAGCGTAAGGTACAATATATGAGCTATTACGAGCGCAATTTTGACAATATCGAGATGGCCACGCTTTAAGGCCGGTGACTTTATAATTCTCGCATTGTCAATAACGGATAGAACACCGTAACTATTCACCTGCCGGGCATGTCATTGCGAGGGCGCAGCCCAAAACAGTCTCCAATGCCGAGATGGGGCAGCTTCGCCTCCGGCTCGTCATGGCATGGGGGGACAAAGTGAACAATGACAGAATATCTATAGCAACAATTGCTTATTGAAGTCTTCGCCTCTATATAGTAAGATATGTTAAAAACTCACACTTCAAGAAAGAAGGTTTAAGCCCATGACCATTACCCCCGGCGAAAACGTCGGCCCTTATCGCGTTATAGAGCAGTTAGGCAGCGGCGGCATGGCTACCGTTTTTAAGAGTTACCATCCAGCGCTGGATCGCTACGTGGCTATCAAGGTATTGCACCCGGCCTTCAAAGCAGACCCCCAATTTTTTGAACGCTTCAAACGCGAGGCCCGGATTGTGGCCAAACTGGAACATCCCAACATCATCCCGGTTTACGACTTCAACGAGCATAAGGGCGAGCCTTACCTGGTTATGCGATTTGTGGAAGGCGACACGCTCAAACCCAAAATGAATGGCCAGCCGATGCCTGCCGCAGACGTACTGCGCCTGATTCGCCCGGTTTGTGAGGCGCTAACTTACGCGCACAACCAAGGGGTATTGCACCGGGATATCAAACCCAGCAACATCATGGTCACCAAAGATGGCAGCGTGTTTGTTACCGACTTTGGCCTGGCCCGGATGGTTGAGGCGGGAGAAAGCACGCTTTCTCAGGACATGATGGTGGGCACGCCCCAGTACATCAGCCCGGAACAGGCCCAGGGCATGAAAAATTTGGATGGCCGGACCGACATTTACTCGCTGGGCGTGGTGCTGTATGAAATGCTCACCGGCCGGGTGCCCTTTAGCGCCGACACCCCCTTTGCCACGGTGCATGACCACATTTACACCCCCCTGCCGCTCCCCAGTTCCATCAACCCGGATATTGACCCGGCCATAGAACGAATGTTGCTCAAAGCCCTGGCTAAAGACCCTAACGACCGCTATGCTAAGGTTAATGATTTGCTGGCTGCCTTAGAAACCACTTTGGGCGCTGCGGTGGCCCAGGTTCCTACGGTGGCCGAAACAAAACCGGAGGTAGCTCCCCCAGGCAAAAAGAAAGCTGTCCCCTGGTGGGTATGGGCCGGGGGGATCACTCTGGTTTTGTGCACTTGCCTGGCAGCGGCCCTGCTATTTGGACGGCTACGGCAAAATAGAATCCAAAATCCACCGCCGCCCCCGGATGGACGGCCTGCGCCCACGCAAGTGTCAGGAAACCAACAACCGCCTCCTCTCCCTGGAGAACCGGGACAACCGCCTTCGCCCGGCGAGTTGCCCCAACCAGGCGACTTGCCGCCCCCTCCGCCCGGCTTTGAGGCCGATAGCCCGGAATATCTGGAAGCAACCGAATTAACCCGGCAAGCGCTGGAGGCCATGGAAAACCGCCAGCCGGAACAAGCCATTGAATTGTTTCAGCAGGCCATTGAAATTATGCCGGAATACCTGCCCGCCTATTTTGGCTTGAGCGAGGTTTTGAAACGTACCGGAGAACCCGATGAAGGGTTAGCTGTGCTTGAAGAGGCCGTGGAAAACAATCCCGAAGAACCGGCGGCTTACCTGAAATTAGGCGAAGAATACCTCCTCAGCGAGGATCCAGAAGCTGCGTTGGAGACCTATGACCAACTGGTTGAACTCATCCCAGACCAACCGGCGCCTTATGCCGGCCAGGCGTTGGCTTTGATGATGATGGATGATTTTGACGCGGCCAGGCCGCCCCTGGATAGAGCTTTAGACCTGAACCCGCTCAGCCCAGAAGCGCGTTTGGCCAACGCCATTTACCTTTTCCACCAGGGCCAAAGACAGGAGGCTATCCAAGAATTACGCCAGTTGGTCCGCGACCAGCGGGCGCCGGCCTTTGTCAGGGATCGGGCCACCAGAATGTTGGAACGCTTTGAGGAATAGGCAAAGTAAGTCTACAACAGTTGCCAGATAAAACCCCCGTTAGGGGGTTTTGATGTTAAAGGCTGTTACTCAGGCCATCTCCACCACAGGCAGCGTTTCTTCTTCAGTAACGGCCAGTTTCTGCCACACCTCTGCAGCCAAACGGGCAATCGCCTGGGCCGACGGCGCGCTTGAATCTTGTTGATTGACCAGCGCGCCCTTATACATAGCCATGTATATCCGGGGGTCGTAGGGGACAAGATAGGGCTGTTGGGACAATTTCAACACCTTGCCTATTTGATCAGGCCGCACCCCGCCGGGTATCTGCGCCCGGTTAATAACCACGCTTAATCGGTTGGGGGCAAATTCAAGGCGACCGGCCAACTCAAGAAATAACTTGACGCTTTTAATGGCCGGCAACTCGGGAGAGGTGATAACCAAAATATAATCTGCCTTTTCCAAGATATTTACCGTAATATCGGTCAGTTGACTACAGGTATCCACCACCACTGCCTTAAACAGATTCTTCAAACCTTTGACCACTTCGGGCAGCATGTCGGGCAGAATGGTGTCGGCCAACTGCGGCTCAGGCGGTGCCAATAATAACTTCAACCCTGAGTGATGGGGCAAGACTACTTCCGACAACAATTCGATGTCTAGCTCACCGTCATGCACTATATCGCTAATGGTGCGGGTGGGGCGCACGTTAAGATGCACCGAAATATCGCCAAACTGTAAATCACCATCCATTAAAACCACGTCGCCTTGCATTTGTTGCAATGCCACGGCCAGGTTGGCCGCAATGGCCGACACGCCAATGCCCCCCTTGGGGCTAAAAACGGCAATGACCGGGGTACTCGCCTCACTCTGCGCCAATTTTGATTTGGGCCGGGCGGCCAATTGCGCTTGCGCCGTTGCCGCCGCTTCTATTTTTTGGTAAATAGGCTTCCCAATTCCATAAACCCGCCGCACGCAACTGATCAATTCATCCGACGTAAACGGCTTGGGCTGAAAGTCTCTGGCCCCGGCAGCCATAGCTCGCTTCATATAATGCTGTTCAGCCTGCACCGACATGATGATCACCTGGCTATACGGCGATTCAACAGACATTCTTTCCGTAGCCGTAATGCCGTCCATGTCGGGCATGTTAATATCCATCAACACAATATGCGGCTTTAGCTCAATGGCCATCTCAATGCCCTGCCGTCCGTTGTGGGCCTGGCCAATCACCTCTATATCATTTTCAAAATAGAGCAACCGGCTGACATTTTCACGGGTATCAGGATTATCATCAACCACCAAAATCCGGATTCGTTCGTCAGACGTACCGGTTGGACTGGCCGCAATAGGTTTAGGCGAAGCCGGGGCAGAGGCAGGAGTGGGGCCAATCACCGAGGCCGGAGGAGAGGCGCCGGCCTCCGGTTGCCGCCCCGGAACGGTTCTACCGGCCGCAGGGATGGCCGGAGCAGAGGCAGGGGGTGGATCCGCCGGGGTTGGCGTCTCCGGTTTGGCCGGCGACGATTGCGCCACCTTTCCGGCGGGAGAGGCAGTTGGTTTTACTTGACGTTTTTTGACCTGCTGCTTCCTGGCCGCTTGTTTCTTCTTGGCCGCCTGTTTTTTAATCCGGCGTCGCCACCCCAAAAAGGCCACCGCTCCCACGAGCAGCAGCAACAGCAACCCTATTAAAGCCCCAATGATAATAATAGTTTCTAACGGCGGCATAAAACCTCTGCCCAAACTGATAGGAAGGTTTTTAATCTTTCACATTGTACCGACAAACCCGACCTACGCCAACAGTACTAAAATGCTAACATGACGAACGACCAACGACGAACGACAAACGACCAGTTTTCGTCGTTCGTCGTTGGTCGTTCGTCATTACTCATGGTAAAATTTCGTCTGAGCATACCCATCTATGAATCCCTCGGACTTTATTAAGCACTTAAAAGAACAGAGTTTTTACCAGGATCAAATAGCCCACGTGGAACGGATTAGCGCGCGGAGCGCCCAATACACCCTGTTGGAGCGGCCCTTGCTGCGCCCCCTGGTTGAAGCCGTTAAAGCCGGCGGCACCGCCCGCCTTTATAGCCACCAGGCCCAAGCCATTGACGCCATTCGGGCCGGGCAGGATGTCGTGGTGGCCACCGGCACGGCCAGCGGCAAAACGCTCTGTTACAATTTGCCTGCTCTGGAAGCTATTTTGCTCAACGCTCAAACCCGGGCCATCTACCTTTTTCCCACCAAAGCCCTGGCCCAGGATCAACTGCGAGTTTTAAAGAACATGGTCGGCCATCTGAAACAGACGGCCCCGGCTCCTAAAAATGCGCCTTCCATGACTGTCCCTCGTTTTGGCACCTACGACGGCGACACGCCCCAGAGCAGCCGGGGCCGGTTGCGCCGCGAGGGCCACATCATTTTGACCAATCCCGACATGCTGCATGTTGGTATTTTACCTAATCATACCCTCTGGGGTCAATTTTTGAAAAACTTAAAGTTTGTGGTGGTGGACGAAGCCCACATTTACCGGGGCGTGTTTGGCAGCCATGTAGCCGTTGTTTTTCGGCGGCTGGCCCGGCTGAGCCAACTCTACGGCAGCCAACCCCAATTCATCTGCTGTTCGGCCACCATCGCCAACCCCGGCGAACACATCAAACGCCTGACCGGCCGCAAGCCCGTGGTGGTGGCAGACGACGGTTCGCCGCGCGCGCCCAAACAATTTGTGTTGTGGAATCCCCCTTTCCTGGACGACAAAAAAACAGCTCGCCGCAGCCCCAACAGCGAAGCGGCCAATCTTTTTGTGGAGATGGCCCGGCGGGATGTCCGCAACATCACGTTTACCAAAGCCCGCGTTGTGGCCGAGTTGATCCTCAACTACGCCCGCCAAACCCTGAACCGCACCGACCCGGAACTCAAAGATCGTCTGGCCTCTTACCGGGCCGGGTATTTGCCCGAACAGCGCCGCGAGATTGAACAGGCCCTATTTCAGGGCCAATTGACCGGCGTCACGGCCACCTCGGCTTTGGAATTGGGCGTTGACGTGGGCAATCTGGACGCCACCGTGTCGGTGGGCTATCCGGGCACGGTGGCCAGCCTGTGGCAGCAGGCCGGGCGGGCCGGGCGCGGCAAAAGCGGCTCGCTGGCTGTGCTGGTGGGCCTGGATAATCCCCTGGACCAATACTTTATGCGTCACCCGGCCCAACTGTTTGGCCGCCCCCACGAGCATGCTCTGATTGATCCGGGCAACGTGTATATCCTGGAACAACACCTGCCCTGCGCCGCGCACGAACACCCCCTCACCCCGGCGGATGAAATTTTGTTTGGACGGGGGTTTGTGGAGGCGATGGTCAACCTGGAAGAACGCGGCGTGCTTACCTATCAAGCGGAACAAGACAAATGGCACTACCGGGGGCGAGACTACCCGGCCGAACGGGTCAGCATTCGCAGTATTGGCCGCAGGCCGGTGGCCCTGGTAGACGGCAGTAAAAAATTCAAGCGGCTGGAAGAAATGGACGAGGTTTCGGCTTACAGCCGGGTCCATCCGGGCGCCATTTATATGCACCAGGGCGAGAGCTACCTGGTCACCGAACTCAACCTGGAAAAAGGGCAAGCCGTGTTGGTGCCGGCCCGCGTGGATTATTACACCCAACCCCGCGAACTGAGCGACATTCACATCATCCGTTCGCTGCGCCACCGGCAACTAAAAATGGCCACGGTTTATTGGGGCGCGGTCCGGGTGGCCCAGGAGGTGGTGGGCTACAAACGCGTTCGCCAGTTCAGCGAGGCCAACCTGGGCGAAACGCCCCTGGAGATGCCCACCAACACCTTTGAAACCCGCGCCCTGTGGTGGGATGTGCCTGTTGAATGGGCCAAACACCTGGCCCGTCGCGGCTGGGACTTTATGGGCGGCCTGCACGCGGTGGAGCACGCCGCCATTGGCCTGCTGCCCCTCTTTGCCATGTGCGACCGCTGGGACATTGGCGGCCTTTCTACCCCCATGCACCCCGATACCGAAAAGCCTCAAATTTTTATTTACGACGGTTACCCCGGCGGCGTGGGCATTACCGAACAAGGCTTTAATTTACTGGCCGATCTCTGGGCCGCCACCCTGGCCGCCATTAAAGATTGCCCTTGCGACGACGGCTGCCCCAGTTGCATCTACAGCCCCAAGTGCGGCAACAACAACGAGCCGTTAGACAAACGGGCCGCGATTTGGATTTTGGAATCGCTGTTGCGCGCGTAACCCGGTATTTTAAGGTTAAGTTTTCCGAATCCCCCTTGTCAAGTGAGCAAAAAAGGTGTATACTTGATTCGGTTTTTGGGTACAATATATTGTAGGTAGAGTAGTAATACCACTATATATTGTGGCTTATTTGTTTGTTTTATGTTAAATGGGGGAAGATGGGACCTTACCGTTTACCTGTGATACGCAACAATCAAGGTTATGGGAACACCTTGGTTGTCTATCCATTTCCCCCTTTAAGTTTTGCCCCCGATATTAACTCTGACTATTTCCGACACCTAAAATTGAGTTGAGGTGGGTAAAGGCGCCTGCTATTGCCAGGTAACTCTGGGCTGTTTTTCGCCGCGTCACTTTTTATTATGTAAATATACGTCAGGAAAGAGGCTATCCAATGAAATGTCCATTTTGTGGTGCATCCAGCACTTATATCCGGGTTATTGATACCCGCGAGGTCACGGATGGCATCCGCCGCCGCCGCGAGTGCGATCAATGCCATCAACGTTTTACCACGTATGAACGTATTGCCAGCATGAATTTGCTGGTCATTAAACGAGACGGGCGGCGGGAAGAGTTTGACAAAGAAAAGCTGGTCAAGAGCATGCGGGTCTCCTGCTCCAAACGGCCGGTTTCCAGCGCGGCCATCGAGGACGCCGCCCGGGAAATCGAAGCCGCCCTGTACGCCATGGGCAAAAGCGAGGTCAGCCATCAGCAGATTGGCGAACTGGTGATGAAACACCTGCAAGATATTGACGACGTAGCCTACGTGCGTTATGCCTCGGTTTACCGCCGCTTCCGCGACGTGACCAGCATGGCCGAAGAGATCCAACTCCTCCAGGCCCGCAAACGCCGGGAAGAGGAATTGAGAAATCAGATTCCCTTGCCCATTGGCGAAGAGACATAGTTCTGATGGGTACAGTTATTTAACGGTAACGTTATATAGTTGTTCGGATAATGTTTTTTGGGTAGAGACAGGACGCTGTCCTGTCTCTACCTGGCAAAAATTCAAAACCTTTTTCTGAATATCTATACCTACTATTTTTCTGGGAGCAAAACACATGCCGACCAAACCCGCAGCAAATACGCCACAACAAAAAGTAAACGCCGGCAAAAATGGTCATCAAACCAATTCTCTGCACCCCCTGGGGGAAAAAATCTTTCTCGATCGTTACGCCCTGAAGGACGGCCAAAAAGAAACCATCACCCCGGGCGATACGGTGGTGGTGGCCGTCAACCTGGAAACCGGTCAGCGCGAAATTGGCACGGTGACCGCCCTTAACGGCCAGCACGTCACCATTACCCTCCGGGATGGGGCAGTGGTGGAACGGGCCATTGAGCACCTTGACAAACCTCTGGAAACCCATCCCTCGGAAATGCTTAACCGCGTGGCGCGGGGCATGGCTCGGGTAGAAGCGCCGGAGAAACAGGCCGAGTGGGAGAAAAACTTCCGCTGGCTGCTGGACGAGTGGAAATTTGTGCCCGGCGGGCGCATCCTGACCGCCGCCGGCACCGACCAACATCTGACCTACTACAACTGTTACGTCATCCCCAGCCCACAAGACAGTCGGGGCGGCATTATGGACACCCTCACCCAGATGACCGAAATCATGTCGCGCGGCGGGGGGGTGGGCATTAACCTCTCCAGCCTGCGGCCCCATCACGCTTACGTGCGCGGGGTCAATGGCCGCTCCAGCGGGTCGGTGTCGTGGGGCGAGTTGTATAGTTTTGTCACCGGCTTGATCGAACAAGGAGGCAGCCGGCGCGGGGCGCTGATGCTCATTCTTAACGTGTGGCATCCCGACGTGCTGGAATTTATCAACAGCAAACGCCAAATGGGCCGCATTACCAACGCCAACATCAGCGTGGGCATCACCGATGACTTTATGGAGGCCGTTAAAGCCGACACCGATTGGGATTTGGTTTTTCCCGACACCACCCACCCCGGTTACGACGAAACCTGGGACGGCAACCTGGCCGCCTGGCAGGCCGCGGGCAAGCCCGTGATTGTTCACAAAACCCTTAGAGCCAGCGACATCTGGCACACCATCATCGAAAGCGCCTGGGCCAGCGCCGAGCCGGGCATCTTTTTTGTTGAACGTTACAACAAAATGAGCAATTCGTGGTATTACGCGTCTATTCTTTGCACAAACCCATGTGTTACAAAAGACACATTGATTTATACCTCAGAGGGATTAATCAGTGCGGAAGAGTTGTTTATCTCAAACCAAGAGATTGACGTTGTAGTGGATGGCCGTTTCGGACGCCAGGGAACAACGGCAAAAGCCTCTCACCTCTTTCGCACAGGCAAGAAGCCTGTTTATCGTCTCCAAACAAAAGAAGGTTACTACATCCGGGCAACCGCAAACCATCGCCTCATGACCCCACGTGGATGGATCGAACTACAAGATTTGCGACCCGGTGATCAAGTTCACATTCTTAATCGTAAAGGTGGATTTGGCGCCAAAGGCTCTCTGGAACTGGGACGTACCCTGGGCTGGCTAATTGGCGACGGCACCCTCAAACAAAATGAGGCGGTTCTTTCTTTCTTCGGTCCCGAAAAGCGCGAGTTAGCCCCTATGTTTGCCGATTACGTCAACACACTGGTCGCGCCGATAACCGCAACTGCCCGTCGTTACCACGTGGCTCCGGCCCAGATACCAGATCGAGATGAAGCACGCCTTAGTTCGACCCGCCTTTACACCATTGCCCAAGAGCATGGTCTCGCCAAAATCAAACATCGTGTGCCTGAAAGCGTACTACACGGTTCAGAAACAATGCAACGAGGCTTTTTACAAGCCCTCTTCACTGCCGATGGGAGCTTCCAAGATGGCGGCTCAAAGGGTGGAAGTGTTCGACTTGCGGCTAACTCAATAGAATTACTTGAAGATGTACAACGCGTCTTGCTGAATTTTGGCGTCGTCAGCCGTATCTACCGTAATCGCCGTACAGCCGAATATCGAAACCTGCCTGATGGCAAAGGAGGCATGAAGCCTTACTGGTGTGAAGCTCAACACGAACTGGTTATTTCCAAACAAAATATGATCGCGTTTTCTGAAGAGATTGGTTTTTTGATAGCATACAAGCAAGAAAAATTACATCACTACATTACCCGGGGCAAACGTGGCCCCTACACGGAAAAGTTTACCGTTACCGTAGAAGATATCTTCACAGAAGGCATTGAAGACGTTTACGATATTACGGAACCGCTTACCCACTCTTTCATCGGAAATGGCCTGGTACTTCACAACTGCGGCGAGCAGGGTCTGCCCGCCTGGGGAGTCTGCAACCTGGGCGCGTTGAACCTGGCCAAGTTCGTCAAAGATGGCCAGGTGGATTGGGACAGTCTGGCCAAAGGCGTGCGCTACGCCGTCCGTTTCCTGGACAACGTGATTGACGACACCCCTTACTTTTTTGACGATAACCAGCGCCAGCAACTCAGCGAGCGACGGGTGGGCCTGGGCACCATGGGCCTGGCCGAAATGCTCATCCGCCTGAAAATCCGCTACGGCAGCCCGGAATGTGTGGCCTTTTTGGATCAGCTCTACGAGTTTATTGCCACCGAAGCCTACCTGGCCTCCGCCGGCAACGCCGCCGAAAAAGGAGCTTTTTCCAAGTTTGAAGCGGAGCAGTTTTTACAGAGCGGCTTTATGCAGGGCATGCCGGAAAAAGTGCGCCAGGCCGTGCGGGAAAAAGGCATCCGCAACGTCACTCTGCTCACCCAGGCCCCCACCGGCACCACCGGCACCATGGTCAACACCTCCACCGGCATCGAACCCTTCTACTTTTGGAGTTTTCAACGCACGGGCCGCATGGGCACGCACGAGGAGCAGGTGACCGTGTACGACGAATGGCTCACGGCCCACCCCGACGCGCCCCTGCCCGATTATTTTGTCACCGCCATGGACCTGACCCCCGAAGAACACGTGCGGGTGCAGGCCGCCATTCAGCGCTGGGTAGACTCTAGCATCAGCAAAACCTGCAATACGCCCCACAACTACACCGTAGAACAAACCCGCCAGTTGTACGAACTGATCTACAAGTTAGGCTGCAAGGGCGGCACCATTTACCGCGACGGCTCCCGCAATGAGCAGGTGCTGAATTTAAAGGAAGAAGACAAGGAAAAAGTCAACGAGCCAAAAGCGTCTCCCCCCCAATGGCGCGTGCGCCCGGCCACCCTGCACGGCAATACTTACCGCAAAAACACGCCCATCGGCACGGCCTACATCACCATCAACGCCAACGGCGAAGGCGACCGGGAGCCGTTTGAGGTGTTCATCAACGTGGGCAAAGCCGGCAGCGACGTGGCCGCCGACGCCGAGGGCCTGGGCCGCTTGGTGAGCCTGATCTTGCGCATGCCCAGCCCCCTCACCCCGCAAGAACGGGTGCAGGATATTGTGGCCCAACTGCGCGGCATCGGCTCGGGTCGCGCCCAGGGTTTTGGCAAAAACCGGGTCATGAGCCTGCCCGACGCCCTGGCCCAGGTGCTGGCCGAACACGTGGGTTTCAACTCCACCGGCGACCTGCCCGGCCTGCCCGACGAGGGCGAACGGGTGCAGCTCAAACTCTCCCTCAAAGGCGATCTCTGTCCCGGCTGCGGACAGGCGACCCTGCTGCACATCGAGGGCTGCAAGAAGTGCCTGGAGTGCGGGTATAGTGAGTGTTAAGCACAAAACCGTAGGGACAAAACAATGTTTTGTCCCTACGGTTGGCAAGTTGTGACCTTATCAGGACGCCGGGTAATCAAATATTCCAATTTCTGCTACTTCAGAGTTAGTTTACTAACGTCCCTCCAACCAAACCTTTCAATCATCCTTAAATTCAGTTTTTAGGCTGGATTTTTTGTTTACAAATTTGGGCATTTGATGTTATTATTAGAGTAGACTTCCTTCCAAACACCCTACGGAGACATACATGGCCCGCACTGAAAACGTAAAAAAACACGCCGACCTGGATAAAATGAACAAATATCTTCTCAGGCAATTGTCTGTTGTTGTGGCCGTCACCGCAACCCTTGTGGTCAATGGGTTGGCCAACGCGCTGCCCCTGAACGGCCAAACAACGGGCGAAATCTCAGACCGGTTTCAGGTGTACTTTGTCCCGGCCGGTTACGTGTTCTCCATTTGGGGTCTGATTTACCTGGGCCTCGTTCTTTTTGCCGTCTATCAGGCGCTGCCGTCGCAGCGAGAGCATCCACGTCTGCGCCGGATCGGGTATCCTGTTGCCTTAAGTTGCCTGGCCAACATAGCCTGGCTTTTTTTATGGCACTATGAGTACTTTCCCTTAACCCTGGTGGCAATGGTTATCCTGCTGCTTCTGCTGATTACGGTTTACGTGCGGCTGGGGATAGGCCGGGGGGCGGTTTCAGCCGCTGAAAAATGGTTGGCCCATGTGCCCTTCAGCATCTACCTGGGTTGGATCACGGTAGCCACTATTGCCAATACCGCCTCCCTGTTAGATTACCTGAATTGGGGGCAATGGGGTCTCAGCGCCGAAACGTGGACAGTGGTTATGCTCTTGGCCGGGGCAGGTCTGGCCTTGGCGGCAGGTTTCACCAGGGGCGATGTAGGCTACATGGCGGTCATCATCTGGGCCTTTGTGGGCATCGCCGTTAAACATAATAACCCCCATCTGGTGGCCATAGCGGCGTGGGCGGCAACGGCAGTGGTCGGGCTGGCCTTGGCGGCAGGGATAGTTCTTCCGCGGCTGCGCAAACAGCAAACCCTATAAACCCCATCATCTGCAAAAAAGGTGGCTATTCGCCCAAGCGTTGAACGGCGTGAGCGCCGCGTGAATCGAGGTGCTATGACTCAAGATCAATGGTCTGCGGTTGACCGCTACCTTAATAATTTGCTGCTGCCGCCCGACCCCGCATTGGAGGCGGCGTTGCAAGCCAGCGCTGCGGCCGGCCTGCCGGTGCACCATATCTCCCCCGGTCAGGGCAAGCTGCTATTTCTGTTGGCCCAAATCCAGGGGGCGCGCGTTATTCTGGAAATCGGCACGCTGGGCGGATACAGCACCATCTGGTTGGCGCGCGCCTTGCCTGCCGATGGCCGCCTGATTACCCTGGAAGCCGATCCCAAACACGCAACAGTCGCCCAGGCCAATTTTGCCCGGGCCGGGCTGAGCCACACGGTTGAGTTGCGCCTGGGCCAGGCCCTGGATACCCTGCCGCAGCTTGCCGCCGAGGGGCGTGGCCCATTTGACCTGATCTTCATTGACGCCGACAAGCCGCACAACCCGGATTACTTCAAATGGGCGCTCAAACTCTCCCGGCGTGGCAGTTTGATCATTGCCGACAATATTGTCCGCAGCGGAGCGGTTGTTGACCGAACCAGCAACGATCCCAATGTGCGGGGCGTGCGCCGCTTTCTTGAGCTTGTTGCCGCTGAACCCCGGGTAAGCGCCACGGCGATTCAGACCGTGGGGGGCAAAGGATATGACGGCCTGGCCATCGTACTCGTCACCGCTGACGGGCCAGGGAGGTAGGCTTGCCTTGGGGAAAACCCCCTCCCCCCAGCAAAGTGAGACAAAGTATTTAACTGTGTTTCAGCCCCACCCAGTCAACGTCAATGTTTGCCCTGGCTCCTAATCGTTCGCAAAGCTCGCCGGTGTGTTGCATCAGGTGGCGGATGTTGTAGAATTGAAGCTCCAATTTGCCAAAAGGCAGCCACTCAAAGCCGGATACGTCCTCCAGATTTAAAGAAGGCACAGTTTCCAGCACCTGTTTCTGGCAAAATTCCAGATAGGCCAAAACTTCTTCCTTTGCGTATGGTTCGCCAATTTCCGGTTTCTGGTGCGGCGGCCAGGGCAACGGTCCCATAAATTGATAGTGCTCTCTGTGTTTGGCCCACGGCGTAAACTCTTTTTCGCTCGACTGTAGATACAGGTGGGTGTAAAAGAGAGCGTGATAGGCAATGTGCCAGAACTTGTTTTTATCTGCCGGATTGTGCCATAAAGTTTCCGGGCATTTAATCACAGCCTGCTTGAGCATTTCCAGCGAAGCGAGATATTGAGAGGTGATAACTTCCTTGATATTCATTCTTTGTCCTTTCTAACCGGCTATATTCACCATGGTAAAAACCAGCGCTTACTCCTGGCTTAAATTCAGGTAAGCCTCGGCAAACCGGCTCCCAATTATTTGATAACTCTCTGGGGTGAAATGAATCATATCTTTTAATGCCAGGTCGTCGGTGGTGATCATTTCACAATACGGCATTTGGACCAATGTTTGTTGTTCTTTAACCAATTCCCAATTGACAAAAATATCCGGGGCCGCATGGTTGCCGATTTGGGCAAAGATTACCGGCAGTTGAGGTGAGGCCAGATCGGCCCGCCAATTATTAACCAGAAGCTCAAATCTATCCCGCCACTCATAGGGAAACAGGGCTGTTTCCTGGTATAACTCCGGGGCAATCGCTTCCGCTTCTCCCTGAAAAAAAAGGACCCCCGCCACATGGCCCATCACCGAGGCGGCCCGGACTCGTTTTAAACAGGAGCCATACAACGTATGGTCACTTAAGCTTCTTTGCCACTGCACCATTGAACTGCCCCCCCTGGCGCACGGGATTAAGCCAATCGCCAGTTCAGGTTGCCTCTCCAAAAGAGACGTGGCAAACGCCAGGGCCGGGCTAAAACCGGCGTCCGGGTCCAGGGATACCTGGTCAACCTGGTTGGTGGGATCGTCAACCGGCTCTTGGGCCACTTTCCAGCGATAATCATTGCCAAAAACAAACACATTTGCGTTTGTTTGCTGGCCGTCCGGCACTTCGCCGCGGCCGCCGATGTTTGATTGTCCGGCCAGGATAAACAGGGCCAGTTTGCCTTGAAACTGGGGAGGGATAATGTCTGGCGGGGGTGGCTCATTTTGGAAAAAAGAAGGCCCATAACGGTTGTTCCATAGTTCTCTGAAAGTGCCGCTAAGATCACCGTAGGCTTGCAGCATAACACCCAAGATCATGCCAACGGCCAACGTTACAGGCAGACTGATATAAAAAGGCAGTTTAGTCCTCATTGGCCCATTCAGGTTATGTAGATAATCCTTAGCTAAACGTAATCGCGCGCGTTAGGGCATTATTTTGATGACTCAATTCGTCGTAGCGATTAACGTCATCCACCAGGGCGGTGACGGTGTGAGGCCCGTGCAGAGAGAGGGCTTTGACGGCGCGGATGGTTTCGGTGGCCCCGGCCGGCATGGGTTGGGTAACGCCGTAGGTGAGGTATTGGCCGTCTACAAAAAAGGCGACCCCCACTACATTGGGTGTGGGCGCAGGGCCAATGTTGGACACAGTGGCCTTCAGGATTATTTGACCCGATGGATCGGTTTCAAAATCAATGCTCTCGATGGTGGAATCTGGCAGTTGCGCCTCGTCGCCCGGCAGCACGTGGAAGTCCAACTCAAACTGATTATTGGTTTCAGAAATTTCTGGATAACGATTGACGTCATCCACAATGGCCAGCAGCCGGTGCTGACCGGCCACCGCCCGCCACGAGGTTACGGACCTGATGTTGCGGGTTTCACCCGGCGGGATAGGCGCAGTAGTACCAAAGGTGATGTAGCGGCCATCAACCAGAAAGGCCACCCCCACCAGGTCGCCGGTGATGGCTGTGCCAATGTTGCGGACCATTGCTTCAAAGGTAACCTCGTCCCCTTCCTTAAAACGTCCCTGGCCCATGCTCACATTCAGGATCACTGTGTCGGCTAATTGGGGGCCGGCCGCGCCAAAATCAATTTGTTCGGTTAAGGTATTGTTTTCTTCGTGTTCCTCCGGGAAACGATTCACGTCGTCTACAAAGGCCGTGATTTTGTGGGAACCGGACAAAGAGAGCGGCTGTACGGCCCGCACCGCCTGCGATTCTCCGGCCGGCAGGGGCGGGATGACGCCAAAGGTGGCGTAACCATCGTCCACAAAAAAGGCCACGCCCACCACATCCCCGGTTTGCGCCTGGCCGATATTGGCCACCAGCGCGGCCAGCCTGATCTGGCCCACTTCATTTCGTTCAAAGGCAATGTCTTTAACGACCACATCGCTCATGGCCGGGGCCGGTTTGGCCTGAACGTAAAATTCAAGCTCAAGCGAGTTGTTGATCTCAGAAATTTCCGGGTAGCGGTTCACGTCGTCCACCACGGCCGTAAGCAGATGTTTGCCGGCGAGCGCCGTCCAACCGGAGACCGACTTGATCAGGCAGTCGGCGCCCGGCGCAAGCGCATCCGCCGTGCCAAAGGTGATGCGTTGGTTGTCAACCAAAAAGGCCACCCCTACCGTATCACCAGTAGAGGCGTTGCCGATATTGCGCACGGTAGCCTCAAAACCAAGCTGGTCGCCGGCCACCAGCTTGGCCTTGTTAAAGCCCACGTTAAGCACAATGGTATCGGCCCGTTCAACGGGCGGCGGCCCGGCGCTGAGTTCTTTGAACAAAAATTGGCGGCGACGCCTGATCCAATCTTTCAGCCGGTCCCGTTCGTGATCAAATTCGGCATTGCTTGGCCATTTGCGGGTATCCTGATGAGCCAGTTCAGTGATTTCAGCGTAGTAGGTGTCAATCTGGTTGAACAACTTGTCTTCAACAAATTCCGTCTTTAACAAGTGGTCAACTTTGGCCCGGAGGCGCTCGAACAGGGTGGGGTTGTTGAGCACGCGCTGGCTCAGGCGGTTGGCCATTTGATTAGAACCTTTGATAGAAGTTCCCTCCGACAGGTCGTCGCACAAGCCGTCGCAATAATCGTTCCAATTGCGCCCCCAGGTCAGGTCGTAGTCCCAGGGCATGATCTCCCACTTATCATCCTCAACCCGGTTGTGCAAAAAATAATTTTTATGGTAGGTATCGTTGCTTTGCACCATCGTGTTGACGGCCAGCCAATCCAGATAAGATTCAACATCCATCACGTCGTCCAGGTGGCGGGCAATGGTGTAGGCGTCCCAGCTATTGACCAGGCGAATAAAGGCGTCAAGGTCGCTATAATCCAACTCGTCGGCGGTGATAACGCCAATGGGGGGCAGGTTGAGGGCCATGCGGGACAGGTTGGCCGGGATGTTTTGGGCCGCAATATTTTTGGTACTCTGTTTGTCGTATAAGATTTTCAGAACGGCTTCAGGCTGCGGGTCGAGCACCGCCCCCATTAATACCCCGTTCACCGAACCTCCATCCGCTTTGTAGAGCGTGCCAATCTCGCGCCCCTTACGGCGAAAGAAGTACTCGTCCACGTGGTCCAGGGCAGTATATAGCCCGCGTTCCAGGAGTTGGCCTTCCTTGCTCAGAATCGTAAAGTCCAGATGCCAGGCGTTGGAAGCGACCACGCTGGTTTTGGCAAAGAGATCAAAGGCTAACCGCTCCCGGATGAGACTTTTGTCCACGTAGCTGGCGCTTACGTCAATGCGTTTGGTGTGTCCCTGGAATAGATTTTTTTTGGGAAACTTGATTTTAAAGCCTTTTTTGGGGAAACTGAGCGTGGTTGAACCTCTAAAAGAGATCTCCCCTTTTTTGTACAAAACACCATCCACTGCCAAATCCGCGTCAATATCCTCTTTCAGCCAATAAGTGCTGAGCATGTTATCGTAGTCGGATTTGTTGACGGTAGCGGTAATGACCATGACCATCATTTCACCTCCAAAAAAAGGTTACAGTTTGCTGGGGATTGGATTATCCCCAAAATGGTTGTTTTTTTCTTATTTATCAGGTGACAGTCACTTACAATAGCCTTAAATTTCAGGCCAAAGGGATCTGGAAACAATTAGGGTGGGGGGTGGGCTGAATGTATCCAGCCTTTCTATTCCAGAACTTTTTTCAACGCGCCATAGGAAATAAGGTCACTGATGTTTTCGACAAATTTGATATTTTCCAACGCGCCGCTGGCCAATGCGCCGCGCAGGATGAGGGGTGTCAGGTCCAGGTCTTCCGCCCCCCGATAGGTGGACAGAACGCAGTACTCGGCGCAAAAGCCGGTGATGATGACGATATCCACCCCCAGGGTTTGTAGCTCTTTTTCCAGCAACGTTTTATTGAAAGAGTTACTGTAGGTTTTGTGAATGTGTAAATCCGAGGGCAGAACGTTCAGCGCCTCAGGCACATCAAAACCCGCCACCCCCGGTTTTAAATTTTCGGCTTCGTCCACGTGTTGGACACATATAACGGGCAGGTTCTTTTCTCTAAATAAAGCGATGGCCGCGTTAATGTACTCAATGGCGTCATCCAGCGATTGCGCCGTAACGGGGTTAAATTTATAGAACTCTTTTTGCACGTCAATAACCAATAGGGCTGGCTGCATGCGAACCTCCCCAGCAATGCGAATTCACTAACCGGAGCATTTGGAAATTAAAAATAGAGAGATTGGCCCTCTGTGATCTTTAATCCCATCTTCGGCTAAAATAGATAAAGTTTTAATTCCAGTTTCTCAGCTCAAAGCCTGACCAATTAAGCAAAGGCTTGTTTGACCCTTTTTTTGCAAAATCAATATAAGCACAACAATGCCCATAATAGTACTCCAGGGAGGAAAAATAATCAAGGCCAGATTGGGGATTGGTTTTGAGAAGATCAACTAATAATTGCCGCCCCTGTTGCCGGTGGCCCGCTTTGATCAGCGTAATGGCTTGTTGTAATTGACCTGACAAAATGTTTTGCTCCCTAACGTAAAACTAAATTGTTGTTTTTCAACAACTTCTATGATACGGCAAAACAATCAGGTTCGTCAACTTTTATGGCCGGCCAGATGTAATAACATACATCCGACTCCGGGTGACGATTTGTCATAATTCCCCTTAACTGGTATAACTATTGCTGTAAGTTAATCGGTTTGGCAACTTTCACCGCTCCGGTTCGACGAATTGGAGCGGTTTTTTTATGAGTTACACGAAGGAGTTCTATGTATTTTTCAGAATTGAATTTAAGCAAATCCCTACAAAAGGCCGTAACGGCCATGGGATATAATCAAACAACACCCATCCAGGCGCAGGCCATTCCGCCTGCCCTGGAAGGGCGCGATATCATTGGTTGCGCCCAAACCGGCACAGGCAAAACCATCGCCTTTTTACTGCCGGTTTTACAGCAACTGTTACGGGAGCAAGGTAAAACAAAAAATCCCCGGGTGGTGGTTTTGGCGCCTACCCGCGAATTGGTTATCCAAGTTACCGAAGAAGCGAAAAGCTTAGCCGCCCACACCCCAATACAAATTGCGGCTGTTTACGGCGGGGCCAAAATGGGTTCTCAAATCAATAAGCTGCGGCGAGGGGTTGATGTGATTGTGGCCACGCCGGGACGCTTGCAGGATCATCTGCGGCGCAAAAATATAAATTTCAAAGAGCTACAGGTGTTGGTGCTGGACGAAGCCGACCGGATGTTGGATATGGGTTTTCTACCCGACATCAAACAGATCGTCAACCAGATGCCCCGGCAGCGCCAGACCATGCTCTTTTCCGCCACTATGTCCGGCCCTGTTTTAAATCTGACCCGCCAATTTCAGCATAACCCGCTGATGATCGAGATCGGTTTGGCCCGCCCGCCGGAAGCCATCCGGCAAGCCCTCTATCCCGTGCCCAAACACCTTAAAACCCAACTGCTGATCGCCTTGCTGGAACAGATGGACATTAGCAGCATGCTGGTTTTTACCGACACCAAACAGGAAGCCGATATTGTTACCCGGCAACTCAAGCGGGCTAAAATTTCGGTGGCCTGTATTCATGGCAATTTCAAACAATCACAGCGCATAGCGGCATTGGAGGGCTTTCGTTCAGGTAAGTATCAGGTTTTGGTGGCCACCAACATCGCCGCCCGCGGCCTGGACGTGGAAGGCATCTCGCACGTGATCAATTATGATGTGCCGGAGCACGCCGAAGATTACGTGCACCGGGTAGGCCGTACCGCCCGCGCCCAGGCCGATGGCGACGCCATAACCCTGGTGACGCCCGACGACGAAGCCATGATTTACCGGATTGAGTATTTGCTTGGCTACAAAATTGAGCGAAAAACGCTTCCGGGTTTTGATTACAACGTGCCGGTCCCCTCGTGGGCCAAACCTTCAGCCGAGGCCCTGGCCCGCCAAACGTCGCAATCGCGCAGCCTGGCCGACCGCTGGCGGGCGATGGCCGGGCGGTAGCCATACAACAGATGGCCTAGTTTTTCACGTTTTCTTCTATATTCTGTAGTGGTCAAGATGATATTAAACAACGCAGAGGCGCGGAGTTCACAGAGTTTTGTTATTTTTCCTCTGTGTTCTCTGTGTCTCGGCGGTAAAAATTTCCCTCGCTTGTGTTCAAAATGTTCTTGGCTCTTTCAGAATATCCGTGAGAGCCCCCAGATATAGTAGGGGCGTCACGGAACAATTAGGTAAAAAGGGCATAGCCTTCAAGAT
>JAFGDY010000299.1 GCA_016931895.1 Anaerolineae bacterium | reverse complement strand
CGGCTCAGAAAAAAGAGGCCCGGCCACCTGGAGCAAGGGTTGTTGATAGGCTTCCAGGAGATAAGCTTGTAGAGTATAAGAACCGGCGTTAAGATTGTATATAGGCAATTTAACACGATCGTAGATTATCTCTCCCCTCTCCCAAACCCGGGTGGGATAAAGCCCATCCGCAGCATGGCTGATCCAGTGGGAAACCAATTGACCCTGTTGATTCAGCAATTGCACCTCCACCAGATAATCTTTACTCGCTGGCTGATGGGCCTGCCAAACCAGAGTGGTTTCCAAGATGGCTTGATCTGGCAAAACATCAACGTTGTAGCCAACAAATTCAAATGAATCAAAAAACATCAGGTTTACAGGTGTATCAACCTGGAGCATGGTAGTAGAATTGATGGAAAGGGGTAAGGGTTTGGGATAGACATTGTAGATATAATGGAGATGAATAAGACTCCAAAAGAGCAGGAACATAGGCAAGAGCGGCCGCAGCCAGTTGAATACCGTTGGCCGAGTCCAGCCTGCCCAACCAACCATCAGTAAAATTCCAACCGCCGCCGCTGCCGGCATAAGAATATGCCGTCCTTGAGCTGTCTCAAAAATGATACCGTTAAGATAATATCTCATTAACATAAAGGGTAAAAAGGACAGGATAAACAGCCCCAAAATCACCAAGCTGATTTGCTGCACTTGGTTGAGGCGCGGCCACACCATGATCCAACCTACTATTACCAAACCTGCTACCATCAAAACAAGCCAAAACACGCCGGGTTCCAGGGGAAATCCCGTCAGGGTTGTAATAAATGGCACCGCCCAAAAAGACTGCCCCAGGTGAATCAGCCACGGCCCCATCAGCAAAGGTTGACGCTCCACCATAGGAGGGTCCTGAAAGGCGGCTAACAGGTCAGCCCCGCTCACGTTATTGACCACGTGAGGCAGAACAGCATTAAGAATACCCCAAAAAAACCCTTCGGTTGTTATCTTATTAAAATTCCAAATCACAAAAATAAACCACCAACTGGATACAAGACAGATAGTTAACGTCAACACCGCCGTCCTTTTAACCAGGGTTTTCCAGGGCCAGCTTTGTCGCCACGCCAAAAAACCAAAGATAGCTATCGTCATCACTGGCACCAGGCCAATAGAAAATTTGGTGGTAATGCCCAGACCCAACACAACACCCAAAAGAATGAACAAACACCAATGGTCGCACCCTTTTATCAGCCGCACCATCAAAAACAAATAAAGCGCCATTAAAAAGGCCAGCATATTATCATCACTGGCAACAGAACTGGTGTAAACAAAGCGAGGGATAAAGGCCAGAGTAGCCGCCGCCAGCAAGACCCATGTTTTTTTGCCAGGAAATAATTCCAGCGCAGTAAAATAAGTAACAATGATAGCGCCCGCACTTAACAAGCTGGAAAACAGTCGACTCAAGTGCCACAACAGGATAGCTTGTTGGTAAGGGTAATTCATTATCTCCGTGGGCAGAAACCAATGTACGTCCTGCACTTCAAAGATCAATGCTTCTTGCGGTATGTCACCATACACGACCCGTTTAAAAACAGTGTCCTCTGAATCAACCCAGGAGAAAAGAAAACCTGCCACACCCTGATAGAAGGGAGGATGATGCCGAGATTTGTAGCCTCCCTGTCCCCGTTCAGTCTCAGTCATCGGCGGACGAAGATGTTCAGCCATAAAACGAATATATTGAAAATGAGCAAACTCATCGTAACCACGCCCCAAGGGCAAGGTGATGTTATAAGTTGAAGTCAATAACAAAAAAACAACAATCAAAATATATAGTTTGCCGTGTTCAAAAAAGTGTGATCTTACCTTACTTAACACGCTATTACCTTTGGCTAACCTACTCTAATAACTGAATGACACTATCCGGCAACAAATCGCCATGCTCACTGTAAACCGGCAACCGCGCCCCGGTAGCTAAATTGTACATGCCGGTCACTAACCGGCGATCCTGTAATTCACTCGCGGCTATCGGCAAGATAAACTTTTCCCGGATAATGTCCCCCGGCTGCCAGCGCGAGGTGGGATAAATGTTGGCCAGCGGTTGGGCGTCAACCTGGGCTATCACCTGATTTTGGGCGTCAAGCGCCTGCACAAAAACGGTGTAATCAATCTCACCCGGTGCGCGAGCTTGCCAGTAAAGCTCTATCTCGGTTGCGTTTTCCGCGGCCATAGGATAAAACGAATATCCCAAAAATTCAAATTGTTCGCCCAGCCTGGCCCTAACCGGCTGTTGGGGCGATCTGGGCGCACTCCCCTTGACGCTTACGTCCAGCGGCCCCACAATCCATTCATCACCTAAGGAAGTATGATCCAAATTCTGCGTCGGCAAGCGCTGGCCGGTTTGGGGGTCAAAAAAACCAAGCCGGACAAAATAGAGTCCAGGCTCCGCGGCAGAGGCTATTGGAAGGTAATGTTGCTCAAAAATAAGGCCCTCATCGCGCCAGCGATACATTTTTCTGGAGATGGGATCAACTTCCTGCTGACCCGCCGGCCGGCCCCGGCTATCCAACACCTGCAAAAACATTTTCTGCGCCAGGCCGGTATACCCCAAAATTTGCCAGGCCAAATTTAAACGGGCGGTGTGACCGGGTGAGACTGTGGCCGGGTCAAAGGCATAATCCACCAGAGCCAGGTTGTTGGCCCACATTACGGCGGCTTTTTTGGCAGGCAGTTTATCCCAGAAAAGTGGGGCTATTTCTTTTGTTTCAAGCCGGTACTGCCGGGCAATGATATTGCCCCGGTCGTCCTCAATGACCGCGGCGGGTATTGAAAGCGGCAGGCTAATTTCCCTGGCCACGGCCGACACATAGGCTACGCCTGAACCGGCGCTATCCCGGCTCAACCAAACAAAGGCCGGCGGAGCGCCGTCGTCCTCCGGATAATCAGGAAGCAGGAGGGATATATTTTTTTGCCGGTCCATGGCGGTTTCCGGCGCAAACACGGTTTCCTGAAAATGGCTGTGCAGCAAATAGCGCATAGAAGCGTGTGTATAAAGGTAAAAGGGAATAAGAACGTCTTCTTCCAAAGCAGTTAATTTTTGGGCCAGGGCCACCACCGACCCGTCAAAAGCCCGGTACACCTCCGGCAATTTGGCCCAACGATAAAAATAGTCATAAAAAGTGGTTGCCCCGTTAAACAACAATACAGTCGCCAGGGCGATAGCGCCAACCTGCCAGCCGGACATTTTTTTTAAGAATCTGCTCCCCAACCAGGTAATGATCTTCAGCCAGCCGATGGCCGCCAACCCGTAATAGGCCGGCAAAACCCCCACCAGGCGCAGAGTATGAAAGCTCGCCTCGGACAAAACCGCCGGCAGCCACATCACCACCAGCAACGAGAGCAAAAACACATTTTCCGGCCAACGCCAATGCCTGATCGCAATCACCAATCCAACCCAAAAACCCGCCGTGCTGATCCAATTAAAAACAGGCCGTCCCAACAAATGATGCCGCCAATTGGGGTCCTGCCCATCAATAAAAACCCGACCCGCCGCCAGCAGGTGTTGAACCAACGCGCCGGCCTGACTTCCCCCCCCGGCCACTTTCAGGGCGACATCCCCGCTCCGCGCCCAAAAAAGCTCCGGGAAGTCCATAAAAAACAGGCCCATCGGGATGACGATCAACCCGGCAATCCCGCCCATAATCACAAGACCCAACCAAACATTTTTGACCCGCGCCCGGTTGCTGCGCCAGGCCAGCGCCGTTTGCGCCAGAACAAACGCCATAAAAACCAACGGCGCCAGGCGACCGGCCAAATAGGTATACTGGCATAAACCCAGCCCAATCCCGGCCAAAAAATAGTATCGAATTTTACCCGTCTGCCAGCCGCGCCAAAAAAAGTAGGCCGTGAACAACAAAACCGGCAGCAAGGTATTGGCCCGGTAGCCCACCCGGTTCATTACCAAGTACCAAAAAGAAACGGCCAGTCCGGCCGCGCCAATCAAGGCCAGCCAACCAGATCCAGGCTTGCCCTTATAAAGACTCAGCCCCCAGCGATACATTAAGGGGATTGACAGAATTCCCAGTAAGGCCGGCACCAAACGCACAGCATAAACTGTTTCACCCAAACCGGAAACCGATAGGGCCAGCAGGTAATAAAACATGGCCTCGCGGCCCTGCCCCTGCACCATAAAAACCGGCCAGGTTTTGGTTTTTAGCAGCCAAACGGCTTCCATACCGTTGAGACCCTCGTCAAACCAAAAGCCGGGAGGGATAGAGGCTAACCGCCACAACCTGAGCCAGGCCGCCAGTAAGATGACCGCCAGAATGAGAAGGCGAGGAAAGGGGAAGGTTGCAAGACGGGCCGACGAGGACACTATTCTTCCATTTTTCCGTTTGGGGGTCACGGCGCTACCACCTCCACCGGCCCAATGGTCACGCGGGTCACGTCCGTCATCTGCCCGCCAACCACCAGCGGCAAATTGACCGCGCTCTCCCCAACAGTGAGGTAATACCCCACATCCAAAAAGTATTCGCCGGGCGGGGCGCCAACATCAACCGGCACGGCATAACCGTCAACCACCACTTCGCCGGGCGACCAGAGCAAGGTGCTGTAATATTCCAGGGGGTAACGATCATAACCGCCGCGCAGCGTTCCAGACTCATCCAGCAGATGATTGAATTGGATGAAGTCGGCCTGGGGCGGCCGGTCAAAGGCCTGCCAGTAGAGGGTCAAGGGAAAGGCTTCGCCCGCTTTCACTTGGGTTTGGGGCAGTTTGTAACCCAGCAGTTTGACCTGGTTGGCAAAGTTGGCTGCCAAAGGCATGGCGATTTTCGGGGGGTCAAATTTTCGTTCCCACCAATTTTCAATCCTCAACATGAGTTCGCTGGTGGCCTGAGCCAGCACCTCGTCCCCTTTTTGCCACGTTATCCGCAAACAATAGTCGCCACTCCGCCAGCGCGGGCCAATGACAAAGTGATAAATGTTGCCCCCATCTTGAGTGACCGGCCACGCCTGGCCCGTTTCAGCCACCAGTTCCAATTTTAGGGCCGCCTCATCAAATGAACTGTCTGATACCACCACCGACACCGTACCCGGATAGCGGTAAGTTGGAAAAGCGTTTGCCTTGACCGGGCCATCGGCCTGCCACAGATCAAAATTTGCCTCTATTGGTGCGTCACGGGAATACACCACCCGCATGCGCCGGGACAGGGCCAGGTGAGTTGGTTCAGCCAGAGAAATATCGGCCAGGGTCAGGGCTGTATCTTCTCCCGCTTCGGCGCTCACCCCAAGCGGGCCGGCCCCGTTTAACATTTCCACTTGCAGCCGATATTCCCCGGCCGGTAAGTTGGGCAGCGGCAAAGCCAGGCGATCAAAAATCGAATCGCCGGGGTCCCAGGCCAGCGTGGGCAAACGACCCTGCCCATTGTAACCCAGCCAATGAGACACCACTTCCCCGGCCGAATTTGTCAGGGTCACTTTCAATAAATAACTCTCGTTGGTATAGGCCAGAGAGCGCCAGGCCAGGTTGACGCCCAACAAACCGCGTTCGGGTTGGGGGTCAACACCATAACTGACCAACTCCACTGAGTCGCCAAATTTGGCCTTGACAGGATCAGGCAGCCAAGCTGCCGCTTGCGGCATGGCCCGCAACGGCAGTGCAGCAGGGCCGGAAGCGGCAAGGAAATAGATGTGCCCACCTGTCCACCCCATAAAACCAATCAATATCATGGTCAGCGCCAGGCGACGCCATTGTTTAGGCAGAGCTGTGTTCAGGCCCCACACCAACAAACCGGCCACAGCCGCAGCCGCCGGAATGAGAATGTGCCTGCCCTGCGCCGCCACGCTCAAACGCCGGGTCAAGCCAAAACGAACCAGGGGCAGGATCACAAAAATGCCGGTATGCAAAATTAACAGCGCCAACCACCGGCGAGCAGCGGGATCGGCCTGCCAGAGCCGCCAGAGGCCAAATCCGGCAACGGCCAATATCAAACCGATTGCCAGATAAATGTAAGCGGAAAAAGGCGAGTCAAAATCGCTGATTCCCCAAAAGGACAAAAAAGTAGTTTGCAGCCATTGCGGAAAAGTACCTACAATAATGTCCTCCGGCAATTCGGGGCGGCCAATCTGGCCGCCACTGGCCAAACCGCTCAGCCGGTTCATGGTTGCGTCGGCGCCCCCGGCCATTAAGGGGCGCAGCAGCCCCGCAAACCAACCATCCTGGGCCACGGTATTCAAAAACCATAAATTCCAGCCAAACCACCAACCGCCGCAGAGTAGGGCGATAATACCAACCAGGCCAATTCGCGGCCAGGCCCAGGCCCAACCCAGATTTTTGTTTTGGGCCAGCAGCAGGCACACCAGCCCAATTTCAAGCGGAACCACTACCAGGGTATATTTCACCGTCATGGAAAAGCCCAGGAAAATTCCCATCCCTACAAAGGGCCACCACCGCTCCGGCCGGTTGACCGTTTTCACCAACATCCAAAAATAAAGCGCCGCCAGCAGGCCCAACAAGTTATCGTCGTTCAGGGTTGACCCCAAAATAATATAACGCGGGATAAAGGCCAGCAGGGCTGCCCCGGCCAGGGCCAGCCAGGGGTTCCGGCCCAGGGGTATTTCACGCAAGGTCAAAAAGACAATGATGACCGTGCCCAAACTCAAAACAACCGAAACCCACCGGCCAATTTGCCATACTAAAAATCGGCCAAAGTAGGGCGGCCGGTAATCTTCGGTGTTAATGGTCCACACGGCTTCGGTCTGATGGTCCATAGCCCGGTAGCGGAAGGAATCCCAAAAGAGTTTGAAATCGGGCGGGCCGTCTGCATCCACCCCGGCCGATACCAGGGCCACTAACAGTTGGTATAACGGGGGAAAGTCGGCTCGCGTAATTTGAGCGCGTTCTGCGTAGGTAAGGGGCAAGCGACCATGCTGCTTGAGGAACGTAACGTATTCCAGGTGATAGCCTTCGTCAAAGGCGCGGCTAAAGTGCATGGTCTGGCTAAGAGTGATGGCCAGGGCCAGGTAAACTATGGCCAGGATGACCAAACCCCCAAAAGGTGACAATTGAAATCTGATCCCCTGGCTTTTTGACTCCCCGATTCGCTGACTCATTACTTTGTTCGCTCACCTATCTCAAATGATTGCAGCCAAATGGCATCATCCGGCGAATCCGGCACCGGCAAACGTTGGCCGGTGTTAAAATCATACATGCCTATCACAATTTCATACGCTCCCGGCTTAAGTTCTTCCAGCGGCACCATGATTTCATCTCTAATGATCTCACCGGCGTCCCACAAGCCGGTAGGATAAACGCCGCCTGCCGGAGGGGCGTCTTTTTGGGCCGCCACCGCGCCGCCGGCATCACGGATATGCACAAAAACCGTGTAGTCGCTTGCCGCTTGAGCGACGGCCTGCCAATAAAGGGTTAAATCAAACGCCGCCGCGTTTTGTTTGACCAGGTCAAAACCAAGCAGCTTGATTTGTTCCCCCAAAACAACATTGACGTTTGTTTGAGGCGTCACCTCATTGAACGTTACCCCCGTCGGCGGACCGCCTACCTTGATGGGACCAATGGTGATTGAAGTTGCCTCGGTTGGTTCGCCGGTTTCAGGATTGAGAATCACTAGCGATTTTGCCTCGCCATCAACCACTCGATACCAGCCCAAACTGAGCGTGTAAACCCCATCGGGCGCATCAACTGCCACTGGCACGGCAAAGGTATCGGTGACAATTTCGCCGGGCGCCCAGAGCAACGGGCTGTAATTCTCTTGGGGCAAACGGTCGGACCCGCCCCAGGCAACCTGGCTATTATCTAACAGACGGTTAAACAAGACAAATTCTTCGCCCAACCAACGTAATCCCTGCCAGTAGAGGGTAAGGGGCAAACCATTGCCCGGCTGAAGTCGGCGGGTGGGCAGGTGGTAGGCTAAAAGTTTGACCTGTCCCTCAAAATTGGCCTCAAGAGGATACATCATTTCTGGCGGCAGTTGAAAATTGCGGCCATTCGGCTTAACCCGCAGCGCCACCGCATCATCGCCTTCAAAGCGGTAATCGCCGGGCGGCCACTCCGGGCCGATGATAAAGTTGGCCCAGATTGAACCTGATGCAGCAGGGGAGCGGGGAACGCCATCCGGTCCGGTCAGCGCAGCGGGAGGAAAGGCAAATTGAGCGGTTTCGCGTTCCCGGAACAGGGGCGAGAGAGAGACAATTTGGCCGTTTCGCCACAAAGTCCATTTTTGCGGGTTAACTACTGGCGATGGCTTGACCAGAGTATACGTTGTCAACACCTGCCAGGGCAGTACTTCGCCTGACTGGCCCAAAATTCGTAGCCGCAGTTCGTAATCTCCGGCAGGCACGTTCAACAAAGGCAGCCAGCCCTCATCCCGGATCACGTCGCCCGCCTCCCAAACGCGGGTAGGATAACGCGCCTGGGTTTGATAAGCCGACCAACCGGAGACAATTTGGCCCTGTTCATTCACCAAAGCCAATTCCGTTTGATAATCTTCCGGCGCCGGTTCCCGGCCGCCCTGCCAGATAAGCGTCACCTTGAGAGAGGAAGGTTGGAGGGGGTAGGGATCAGGGATTGGGGAAGTCTCGTATCCAATGAGTTGCGCGCCGCCGGGCAGCGTTATGGCAGGCGAAAGGGGGGAGGCTGGGCCGGCATAAGGCGTTGTTTGAACCGGCAACAAGGGGGGATAAACCTGCCCCATAAAAATGAGTTGGCTAACGGCTCCAACCAACACCAGGCCCGGCCAGGCTTGAAACGTGAAACGTGAAACATGAAACGTGAAACCCGACACAACTGCGCTTACCCCCCAAACCAATAAAACAGCTACCGCCGGCCCGGCCAGGAACAGGATGTGCCGTCCCTGCACGGCTTCCAGGGCATCCCGCGCCCCAAACAGGCGGATCAACATGAAGGGCAAGGGCAAAACGCAGTGAAACGCCAACAAAAAGGCCAGGCGACGCGGCAGGGCATTGAGGTTAAACCAACGAGATTGAACAGGCGTTGACGCGCGCCACCACCGGACCAATCCCAACCCGGCTACCCCAACTATAACCGTCATCAACAGCACAAACCAGTTGAGGGGATAGGGCCGGGTGATGGGGTTGCTCCAAAAAGTGGTGGGCAGTTCGGTGATGATTTGCCAGGCTGTATAACTTTGTTTCTCAATATAAACAGGGCGAGCCTGACCGCCGCTCATCCAGGCAAAAAGTTCTTCTACAGTCCGGTCGCTGGCGTCGCCGCGGATGAGCGGGGCTAACGTGCCCAACACCGGGCCGTAGGTATCAACCTCATTGAAATTGACCAACAGGTAAGCAAACCACCCACTGACCACAAACAGGTAAGCCAAAGCCGCCTGGCCCAAACGTTTCGCCACCCAACGCCACTGCGGTGAGGTCATCCCGCCTAGCCCTTGATTTCCGCGTTCCCCCGGCTGCGCAGCGCTCCCCTGCCGCCCTACGCCCACCATCAGCGCGACTATCACTATTTCCAACGGCAGAAGAACAGTCAAATACTTTGTGACCAAACCCAAACCGGCCAAAGCGCCCAACGCCCAAAAACCCCAGTGAGAATGACGCCCTTTGACTATACGAATAGCCAGCCATAAAAAAAGCGAGGCGATGAACAAGGTCAGGCTATCGTAGTTAAACAGCATGCCGGTAAACAGAAAACGCGGATTAAAAGCCAATATCAAGACAGAAATGAGGGCCAGGGTTTTTGGATTTTTGATTTTGGATTTTTGATTTTGGATTAAGGTATGAACCCCTGCTACCTTGCTCCCTGCTACCCTATCCCTTATAAAAATCTCTAACGCTATAAAATAAGTAACCAGCAAAGTGCCCAGCGTAAAACCTATCGAGAGAAACCGCCCCAGATGCCAGACCAAAATTTCTTGCTGCCAGGGAAATAACTCATCCTGGGTGTGGAGGATGGCCTCCGGCCCTAATGCCGGCACAAGCCGGCGGCGCAGGCTATCCGCCCGATATTTGAAAGTGGGCGGGCCGGCCGGATCAATCCAGGCCGTCACGCCGGCGGCAGCCAGGTGATAAAGGGGCGGCCAATCAGATTTGTAACCGGCCATTTCACGCTCGGCAGGGTTGGCCGGCAGGCGTCCATGCTCGGCAATGAACCGGGCATACCAATAGTGCGCCCACTCGTCCGCGCCCCGGCCAATGGGCACAACCACGCTATACACTGTGGCCAGAGTCAAATAGAGCAGCAAGATCAGCGTTAATCTTAGAACGTGTTTCTTAAGTGTCATTTCGAGGCCGTTAGGCCGAGAAATCTCCTTATAACAGTGGCCAGAAGGAGATTTCTCGTTGCTAAGCTCCTCGAAATGCCATGCTGGCGTATTTAAGAAACACGTTTTTAGTTTGGCATTGGAATTTCTAAGGTATTTCAACATCCAACAATTTGACCTCATTGGCCGGATTGCCTGACACTGCCAACCGCTGGCCGGTCTGAAAGTCATACATGCCCAGCACAAGCTGATATTGCCCGCCGGGTAATTCGGCAGGGAGGGGGATCACAATTTCATCGGCAATGATCTCGCCGGGGTCCCACAGGCTGGTAGGATAGGCTCCGTTCAATGGCGGCTGATCTTTTTGGGCCACAACTTCATTATTGGCCGCATTACGAAGATGAACAAAGGTAGTGTAATCAACCGGCAGGGGAGCCTCAGAACGCCAATAGAGAATTAAGCGTATTTCGTATTCCGTATTCCGTATCTCTGGCCCTGATTCGAGGTCGTAGCCAAGCAGGGTGAGGTTGGGTGCGTCACCAAAGGGCTGATTGAGAGGATGCTGCGGATTGGCCCTGGCCAGAGTCAGGCCGATGGGCGCATTGCCAAGTTTAATGGGGCCGATGTTGATACTGCTGGCCTCAATAGGCTGTCCATCCTGTACCAACGGCAACGAGACTGCCTGCCCGGCTACCTCTTTATAAAGCCCCACATTGATATAATAAATGCCATCAGGCGCATCGGGCGCTACCGGCACGCCAAAGGGATCGGTGACAATTTCGCCGGGCGCCCAATAGAGCGTGCGGTAACCCTCTTGCGGCAGACGATCCCGCCCGCCGTGCACGCTCTGGTCGGCGGCCAATAGTTTGGTAAAAATGGTGTAATCATCCCCCAGCCAATCCAACCCTTGCCAGTAGAGCGTCAGGGGAATGCCGCCGCCCGGCTTGGCCCGGTTTGTTCCCAAATCGTAGCCCAACAACTTGACCTGGTTGGCAAAATTAGCCTCTATCACGCGCGCCATCGGCGGCGGCGTAAATTGACGTTCCCAACGGTCAATCACATTGATGAGCGGATACTCCGCCTGACCCGCAGTGGTGGAGGTTAGGCGCAGCCGATACGCGCCGATAGGCCAATCAGGCCCAACAATGAACAGAGCGGTCCGGTTGAGTTGGCGAACAGGGGCAAAAGCAAGCGCATCATCAGGGCCAATGATTTGCAGCGCGGCTTCACCGGGCGGATTTGGGGCCAGCGTGACCAGAATGGTTTCTCGATAGCGGAAAGTTCGCGGCCCGGAGAGCGGTTTGCCGTTTTGCCAGATTCGAGATTCGGCGGATGGGGGTTGGGAAAAATCCGGCAGGGTGACGGTGGTCAAAGTTAAAGGGGAAAGGGTTAGCGTTTCCGGTGGCGGCGGAGGGTTGAGCCTGGCGGAAATCAGGTTAAGCCTGACCTCATACGGGCCGGCCTCCAGCCCGGCCAGGGGCAACCACACCGTATCGCGCACCAAATCGTCCACGTCCCAGGCGCGGGTGGGGTAGCGGCCATTGGCCGGATAACCCAACCATTGCACCTGCGCGTCGCCCTGAGAATCGAGCAAAGTAACTTCCGTAAGATAATCAAACGGGCTGACGGCCGTAGCCTGCCATAGCAAATCCAAGCGCATCATTTGGCTGTCTTCGTCAAGTTGGTGGTTGTAGCCAATCAGGGTGACGTAATCATTCATTGGCTGATTGAGTTGAGAGGATACTTGCGCCTTTGCTTCCGGCCCAGTCCAAACCGGCAACAGCGGCAGGTAAGCCCAGGTCATATACCAGAGTTGCACCCCGCTCCAAATGAACAAAAAAAGCCCAGGTCCAAAAACAATGAGGCGTACGTCTGCCTTGATACGTGATACGTGACACGTGATACGTGATACCCCTGCACGTAAACCCCACCCCAACAACGTTGCAAACGCCGGCGCGGCCATAAACAACACATGCCGGCCTTGAGCCGTATCGGCCAAGCTAAAAGTAACCACATAACGCAAAAAGGGCAATACCACGGGCGCGATCAGGTGTAACAGCAACAAAGATAAAGTTAAACGCTCGCTCCGGCGGTCTGCTATCACCGGCTTGTCTTGAGCTTGAGGAACAGTTCGTTGGTCGTTTCGTCGCCAAATGCCAACCAGCCCATAGGTCGCCAGCGTGCACAAAAACAAAGCAACTACCAAACCCAACCAACCCAACGGCTGGTGTTCCTCAATGCCAACCACCCAAAACGTGCGAAAAAAGATGGCCAGCCACGCCCAGGGCGGGCCGGTGTCGAGATTCTCAATGGCCCCGGTAAACCCTGCCTCGCCGCCGGTCAAAAGGCTTAGTAAACGGTTGGTGGTGGCGTCGCTGGCGTCGGCCGCAATCAGGGGCCGGAGCAAGCCTATCCACCAGCCGTCTTCAGCCACGGTGTTAAATTGATACACCACAAAACCAAACCATAGGCTGACCACCAGGCCGGTTGCAGCCAGTGTGATCAGGCTATTGCGTAACCAATTTTGCCATGAGCAGGGAAGGCACTGGGTATTGCTTATTGCGTATTTTTGGATGAGCCAAAAAGCAATAACGGCCTCAAGCGGCAAAATAATCGCGCTGAGTTTGGCCAGAATTGCCAGCCCGGCAGAAACGCCAATTACCACCAGATAAAGCAAACCTCCTGTCCCCTGGTCTCTACCTCTTTGCACCCGCAACACCCCCCATAAAAACAGCGCCGCCCAAAAAGCCATCGTGGTTTCGTAATTAAGCATTGAGCCGGTCAGGGCAAAACGGGGTATAAAGGCAACAATGGCGGCTGCGCCCAGGGCAAAAAATGCCTCTTCTCCTATAGCCGGAAGCCTGGCAAACACCTCACGCGCAATAAAAAACGTGAGCGCAACGGTAGCCGCGCCAAACAAAATAGCCACCCACCGTCCAATGTGCCAGCGCAGTATTTCGGCGCGATAAGGCCACCGTTCATCCTCGGTGTTGTAGAGGCCCCAGGCATGGCGGGTGCGCTCGATCAACTGGCGGCGGGGATGGTCAATGACCCGTTTGAGAAAGGGTGGGCCGGCAGGGTCAATCAGAGAGGCCGGCAGGGCGGCCAACACGTGGTACAGCGGCGGCTGGTCCGATTTATAGCTGGCCTGTTCCCGTTCCTCGTAAGTATGGGGCAGCCGGCCATGCTCGGCGATAAAACGAAGGTATTCGTAGTGGGCCAGTTCATCCGGGCCGGTGGTCAGCGGGGCCAGGTAAGCGTGGGCCAGGGCAACCAGCAGATAAAGCAGGAGCAGCAAAACCAACCCTGCGGCTGTTTCCCTGTTAATGCATTTAGTTTGCGCGGGTTGGGTGTGCCCCATCATTGACGTCACATAATAAAGGCCGGCTTCAGCCGACCTTGCCCGGGTGATGTTAGGTTATCGTATTATATCACTATGAGGATAGAACACAAAGCGGGATTATTATCCTTACCGCCCGGTCAGTTTTCTCGTTCCCAAACTTAGTAGAGCCAAATATGAGTTACATAATGAAGTTTATCATAAAATGGGTTAAACCCACAATAATGCAATGGTTACCAGCGGTGGCGCCAACGCTATTACCAGCCAAAAAACGGGGCCAATTGTGGCTTGATCCTGGTCGCTTTCTGGCCGTCATCCAGGCCAATATTGTGGCCTGGAAACCCTAATCTCGCAACTCCAATGCGACCCGCAAGGCGTAGCCCAATACGGCCAGTTTATCTGGAGGCAACATCCCAATATAATTTGTGAGTGCCGACTTAGGTAAGCTCACCAGTCCATCACAATGAATACCACTCTCGTGTTTTAGCCCTTCATCCACACCTATTGCTACCTGAGAGGCCAAACCATCGTGAGTAGTATAAACCGGCGCACAAATCACCGTTGAAAAGCGGGAAGCAATCAAAGCTTGACGACTCACAATCACAAATACCCTGAATTTCTTCGGATCATTACTTGGATGTGCGACCCGGTAGAGTTCACCACGTTTCATAATTGAACCTGGTAAGCTAACACATCCTGAGCTTCCGCGTTCAAGCGATCTGCGTTGCGGTTGATAATCTCAATATCGCGTGCATTTTCTTGATCACGAATAATCTGTTTGATGAACGCCCAAATTGCCGCTTCAATAAAGTCCGAACGGTTTTTGTAGGGTCGTCCGTACTCATCAATGGCTTCAATTAATTCGTCTGATAGAGTTACAGATGTCTTTACTTTCATACCGCCATTATACCCCACGTAGGGTATATCATCAAATAGTAAACGATAGCCCCCGATATGCAAAATTAGGGAGTTACAAATTACGGAGCCTCTCCCGCCGATGGAGAATTTGCCCAAAAAGCAATCCTGAGTCAAAATCAGCCCTATGAATGGGAACATATACCCTTTAACCTTTACCCCTGTTTTTAGAGATTATATTTGGGGCGGTCGGACCCTTGAAACACAGTTCGGTCGCAACCTGCCGCCGGGTATTGTGGCTGAAAGTTGGGAAATCTCCGGCCATGCTTCGTCGTCTACTCCGGTTGACTATGGCCCGTTGGCCGGTGAAACCTTGCTGGATATAACCAAGTTGTTAGGGTTGAATTTGGTGGGCCGTCGCTCCCAGGCCATGTTGGCGCGAGGGAAGTTCCCCTTGTTGGTCAAATTGTTGGATGCCCACAAACCCCTCTCGGTGCAGGTTCACCCGGACGACGATTATGCCCAGGCCCATGAAAATGGCGAGTTGGGCAAAACCGAAATGTGGTACGTATTGCACGCTGAAGAAGGGGCGTACCTCATCTATGGCCTCAAAGCCGGGGTCACTCCGGGATCATTTCGGGCGGCGCTCGAGGCGGAAAATTTGGAATCTTGCCTGCACCAAGTGCCGGTGAAAGCGGATGATATTATTTTTGTGCCGGTGGGATCCGTCCATGCTTTGATGGAAGGATTGGTGGTGGCCGAGATTCAGCAAAACTCCGATACCACCTATCGCGTTTATGATTGGGGGCGAGTAGGGGTTGATGGTAAACCCCGCCCATTGCATATTGATAAAGCGCTGGACGTGATTAATTTTGAGTTGGTAGAACCGGGTCCGATCACGCCCCAATTGCTGGCCGAAGATGATGATGGGTGCCATGAGTTATTGGTGACCTGCCCCAATTTCCGCACCGAAAAGTTCACGTTTAAGCAACCTGGAATCTTTGCGGGACGGTGCGACGGCAGCACCTTTGAAATCTGGGGCATTATTTCCGGGGCCGGCCGGGTGGTTTGGGCCGGCCAGCCGCTTGAGTTGCCGGCCATTCGTTTTGTCCTGCTCCCGGCTGCCCTGGGCGATTTCAAAATTGAAGTCACCGAACCTGCTGTATTGCTGCGGGTTTTTGTGCCGGAATAGAAAATAAGTAGTTTGCCAGTTATGGTCAAACTCATGAGTAAACAAGAATTACCCTTGAATCAAATACTCCAGGGAGACTGTGTTGAAGTTCTTAACGCTTTACCTGAAAAATCGGTTGACCTGATCTTTGCCGACCCGCCTTACAATCTGCAACTTCAGCAAGAGTTGTGGCGTCCCAATATGACCAAAGTAGACGCCGTGAACGATGATTGGGATCAATTCAGCAGTTTTCAGGCTTACGATGCGTTTAGCCGCAAGTGGTTAACAGCCTGTCGCCGGGTTTTGCAAGACAACGGCGCCATTTGGGTGATCGGCTCTTACCACAACATTTATCGCGTGGGGGCCATTATGCAAGACCTGGGTTATTGGTTTCTCAACGATATTGTTTGGATCAAAACAAACCCTATGCCTAATTTCCGCGGCGTGCGTTTTACCAACGCCCATGAAACTTTGCTCTGGGCCAGCAAAGCCAAAGGGGCCAAATACACTTTTAATCACCACGCCATGAAAACGCTTAATGACGACAAACAAATGCGCAGCGACTGGCTTATCCCCATCTGCTCCGGCGCAGAGCGAATCAAACTCAACGATAAAAAAGCCCATTCCACGCAAAAGCCGGAGGCGTTGTTGTACCGGGTTATTCTTTCAGCCAGCAAACCCGGCGATATTGTACTGGACCCGTTTTTTGGCAGCGGCACCACCGGGGCTGTGGCTAAACGGTTACACCGGCGCTGGATTGGCATTGAAAGAGAAGAACTGTATCTTAAAATTGCGCAAGCCAGAATAGATAAAGTGACCCCAGCATTGTCTCTGGATGATGTTTTTGATGTGGGTGACAAAAAACGCCAGGTCCCTCATATTCCATTTGGTAGTTTACTGGAACACAATTTACTGACCCCCGGCCAGCTTCTATTTTTCCAAAATAACCGTGCCCAAACGGCGCAAATTAAACCGGACGGTAATCTACTGCTGAATGGTTTTGAAGGGTCAATTCATCAAGCCGGAAAACACCTCATGCAGGGTAGCCCGTGTAACGGCTGGCAACATTGGTATTTTGAAGGCGAAGATGGGCAATTGCATCCCATTGATGAACTGCGCGAGGTCATTCGAAAAAATCTTGAGGCTGAAGAGAAGGGTGCTGAACCTCTGCAATTTAGCTCTATCACCTTTTGACGCCCTGACCGCCGAAGGGTGAACGACCAACGACCAATCGTCGTTGGTCGTTGGTCATTGGTCGTCCTTCGGCGGTGCTTGTTACAGAGCCATTAAGCCTGAGTGGTGAGGAGCAACCTTTTGCATTCTATTTACCGAGCGAGAGAGGAAAATTATCTTTATGACCAATGAACTTATTACCAAAAGTAAAGCAACCAAAAAAGCGGCGCGGGTTTTGGCTACGCTCAACACTGCCGCTAAAAATAAGGCGCTCCAGGTGATTGCCGAAACTATTATGGAGCGAGAGCCGATTATTCTGGGAGCTAACGACCAGGATATTGAGGCCGGGCGGGCAAATGGATTGAGCGAGGCTCTGCTTGACCGCCTTTTATTGACCCCCACCCGGCTGGAGGGCATGGCCAATGATGTCAAATCTATTGTCAACTTGCCCGACCCGGTGGGGGAGGAGTTCGAGAGCCGCCGCCTGCCCAACGGCTTGCAGGTCAGCAAACGGCGCATTCCCATTGGCGTGATCGGCGTTATCTACGAGAGCCGGCCCAATGTGACCATAGATATTTCGGCGTTGTGCCTGAAAAGCGGCAATGCTGCCATTTTGCGCGGCGGCAAGGAGTCCAGGCATTCTAATCAGGCGTTGGCCGATGCCGTTTGCGCCGGTTGCGAGGCGGCCGGGCTGCCCCCAGCCAGCGTGCAGTTGCTTGAATCAACCGACCGCTCCCTGGTCAAAGAAATGTTGCGGGCCAATGGCCTGATTGATATGATTATCCCCCGGGGCGGGGCGGCCTTGCATCAATTTGCCATTGAAAACGCCACGGTGCCGGTGATTACCGGCGGCATGGGGATCTGCCACCTTTATGTAGATGCCGCCGCGGATTTGACCAAAGTAGCGCCGATTGCCGTGAATGCTAAAGTGCAGCGGCCCTCGGTATGCAATGCGCTGGACACGCTGCTGGTGCACCAGGCGGTGGCGGCGCAAATTCTGCCCCGCGTGGCCGACGCCTGGGCCGAATATGAGGTGGAGATGCGCTGCGACCCGCGCGCTTTATCAATTTTGGGCGACCGCCTGGTCGCAAAACCGGCTGGCCCTGATGATTTTGATACCGAGTTCTTATCGTTGGTGGTGGCGGTTAAAGTGGTGGAAGACCTGGATGAAGCCATTGACCACATTTACGAGCACAGCACCAGCCACACCGACGCCATCATCACCGAAAATTATGCCGCCGCCATGCGTTTTGTGAACGAGGTCAATTCCGCCGCGGTGATGGTCAATACCAGCACCCGTTTTAACGACGGCGGCCAATTTGGCCTGGGGGCGGAAGTGGCCATTAGCACCCAACCCCTGCACGCTCGCGGGCCAATGGCCCTAAAAGAGTTGACCACTTACAAGTGGGTGGTGCTGGGCAACGGCCAAATCCGCCCCTGATAATTACACCGGCTCGTGGGCTTTGCGGCCGTACACTTTTTCGTAGGCCTGGCAGGCCGGGCAAAAGTCCTGCTCAATGTTTTTGACAAACCAAAAAGCCAGCCCTTTTTGTTTTTTTCGGGCGTGGCGGCAAACCGGACATTGCTTGCAGCGTTTGGCCATGGCCCGGTCTTTAGCGGTGATTGTTTGTTGTTCCATTTGCATAGCTCCTGATATTTAGATAGCCATCGCTTCAGGGCGGTGGTTTTTTCTTGGTTAGACTTCTGGGGCAATACCTTCATTTGGCGTTGATAACCGGCTCTCTGTGACCGCCAGGCCCCACCGCCATTTGGCGGCCAAATCCGATAGATTGGGCCGTTCAAATATCCGGCCCCATATTTTCGTTTGGCCCAACGCCTGCAAAAACAAGCGGGGCGGCAGGGAGGCAATTAAGGCCAGATACTCCCAGGCAGATGCGGCCTCGTCCAGAAAATGGAACACCCGCTCAATGGGGTTGTTTTTAAATAGGGCTGTGAAAATGGGCTTAATTTGCTCGCCATGACCCTGCATCACATGCAGCATCAGCGAGTCGCATAAACCATACCAGGCAGGGTCGGGCGGAATGGCCAAAGGATGCCCCGCCTGGCCCAATGATTTGACGATATTGGCCGAATCCTGCTGAATCCGCCAGAACGCATATCCTGTAGAGGGTTTGACCCTGCCACCCGGCGTGCCGATGGTCATGATCCGTGGCCCCATCTGGCGGGGGAAAGGCTGGTCGGTGACCGGGATGAGACCGCCTTCCTGTTGCAAAATGCGATACTGTTTGATGCCCAGGCTGGTTCCGATATAGTCACGCAAGGCGTGCTCACATTCACTTTGGCTAACGGTTTTCCTTGAAAAAAGGGTATACTCCACCAGCGCCCGGCGCTCAGAAAAGGGGAGCACGTAGAAAAATCGTGGGGCGTCCTGTTGGGGGGTACGAAAATCGAGTAGGGTGGCCACCTGTGGTTCAAAAACCGGCTCCGGGCTAACAATCTCCCACCCTTTAAAGTGCAACTTCAAGTAGTGATAGCGGGTCGAGTCAAAGGTGAGGTCCGACCACTTAAAGCGGCTGTCGAAAACCCACTGCCCCCGGTAAATTTGTCCATCAACCCATACCTTAGCTTCTTCGTCGCCCCCCTCAATTCGCTGGATGGTTCCCGGCAAAAATTCTATCTTGGGATAGGCCGACAACTCCTGCCGGACAAAACGGTAAAAATCGCTGCCCCGGATCATCTGGTAGCGATAATGGCCCAAGTTTATGGTCTTGGCCAAGTTATCACCCACAAAGCGGAGTTGATCCCACGAACGATAAACGATGTCATCGAACAGAGTGGCTTGATTCGTCCAAAAGCTCAGGGTGAGGTCGTTCTGGCATCCGTTGTTTTTGTCCACAATCAAAATTGAGCTGTCCCGGAGCGGGCTGTGGCTCAAGTGGTAAGCCAGGCTCAAGCCCGCCACCCCGCCGCCGGCAATAATAAAGTCGTATAGTTTCATCATAATTGCTATTACGACAATCAGGTATTTAAAGTTTCAGCAAAAACTTATCTTCTCAAAAATTTGGGGAAGAACGTAGGGTGGGGGGTAAAGGTTCATTGCGGCGACAAAGCCCAGGATGAGGGCAACGACATTTATGACGCGCATCACAATAGAAAATTTCACCAGCCTGGCCTTACGTGCAGGGCTAAATTTCACGACGCCGATCCGAAGGATGACTACGTACTTTCTGATCAGCAGGATAACCAGAAAACCTCCCCCCAGAAGGGGAGAAATACTACTGAACTCCAAAAATCTCCCAGGCTGGGACTGAGATAAGAGCCAATGGCAAACATCAAGAAAAAACATCCCACAACCCATCGTTGTATGCGATCCTAAACACCTTTCGATTAGCCATAGCGGCGTATGCCCGCCAACACCCGGCGGAAGGATACCGTCGCTTGAGTTACATGATGCTTGACGAGGAGGTGGTGGCGGTCAGTCTCAGCAGTGTCTATCGGGTGCTACAGCAAGCCGGCTTGTTGCAGCGTTGGGACAGAACTGCGTCTCGTAAAGGGCAGGGTTTTGACCAACCCAGTCAACCCCACCAGTATTGGCACATCTACATTGCCTACCTGAACCTGGGCGGTACGTTTTACTACCTGTGTTCGGTGCTGGATGGCTACAGCCGCTACCTGGTTCATTGGGAGATCCGAAAGCAGATGACCGAAACCGATGTAGAGATCATCTTGCAGCGTGTTCGGGAGAAGTTTCCTGCCGGTCGGCCCCGTATCATTTCTGACAACGGCCCCCAGTTTATCGCCCGTGATTTCAAGCTGTTCATCCGAGACTGCGGCATGACCCAACTATAATGACGTTCGGCTTCACCGTGCCGTTGGCTATGGCCCCCAAAGATAGATTATCTGGTCGGGATCAACATATCCTGGCCGAACGCAAACGCAAGTTGGCTCAGGCCCGTCAGCAACGGCAGCAACAGCATCAAATGGGGCCAACTATCAAAACCAATTCATCGGTTCAACTTGTTATTCCCGAACCTCAAAATTTCATTTCCCGCTGAACCAGTATAAACCTCAAACTTCTAAATTCTATGCACTGAATCTCAAATTTTTTCCTCGTACATTGACAATTGGTTCAAACAAACTATAATAATAGTCATAATTATGCAATTAATCAAACCGGCCGAGAGGTTTATGTGATAGCCATTGGGATAAAACGAGACGGCTCTTTCAGAATATCCGTGAGAGCCCCCAGATATAGTAGGGGCGTCACGGAACAATTAGGTAAAAAGGGCATAGCCTTCAAGAT
>JAFGDY010000298.1 GCA_016931895.1 Anaerolineae bacterium | reverse complement strand
GAGGTTGACCAATAGAACTGGAAGACGATTTGCAGTTGGAGAAAGAGGTAAAAGATGAAGGTAACAAGGAAGATAAACAGGTAATTATGATAAAAATTACGATTCGAGAGCGGTTGGAGTCGCATGGAATGAAACCTCATGAGGGTACACATATTGTTTTTTTAACCTTTTCTAACGCCGCAAACAGAGCCTCGGCCGAGAAGCCGGCCATAAGCACCTGGTCAGCGCCGCCCGCTTGCGCCTGGCGTTCCTGGTTAAAATCATGGGCCAGCACCAGGCAATAAATGGAAGGTTGTTGGCGTTTGAGGCATTGCAGCGCCTCCCAGGCTTCGTCGCCGGGCAGGTCGGCATCCAATAGCACGGCAGCCGGAACGTGGGCGGCGAGCCATAACCGGGCGGCGGGGCCGTCGTCGGCCTGGCCGGCCACCTCCACGTTGCTGCTGGCTTGTAACAGCACCAGCAGGCTTTCGCGCCAGGGGCCCGGCGGAGCAATAATGAATATTGAAGCCTGACCTGTCATGCTGCTAACATATCACAATTCAGGCCGGCGTTACAAGGGAGAAAATGAGGGTTTTGAGGAGAAAAAATGACCGTCCCGGGTACGGCGGCGGTCAAAAATGCGGTATTGATGGTCAAAAATGACCAGTTCCCTACTCCAAATCGGCCAGGCCCTCGCGCAGGGCATAGAGGGCGGCCTGGGTACGGTTGGCCAGGTGCAGTTTGTCGAGGATGTTTGCTAGCTCTTGGCGGGAGGATATACTTTGCTTTTCGGGGTCACTTGCATATGAGCGCCACGGTGCACGACAAGGATGAGTTTGGCGGTCAAGTTTACCCCAACGAATTGATTGCGGCTACTACCGCCAGTAAAGGTCTTCTTTGATATCTCTGTTATCCATCAATAGCTATGCCGCCGGGCGTTACTATTACTGGGGCACTGTTTAGTTTGATTGTACATCTGGCCCTTTTAGCCGAGTGATCCCTTCAACCACGTCAGCAAAAGTTTTTAGTTCAGGTATTTGTTCGTCCTCAATTTCTAACTCAAAAGTATCTTCAATTTGGCACACTATTTCCAGCAAAGTCAACGAGTCAATGAGATTGGCCAGGGGTTGTCCCTGTAAGAGTTCATCCCGATCCAGTTTGGCTTCTTCTTCAAAAATTTCCACCAATTTAGTGCGAATTTCTTGTTCTGTCATCACTTTGTCCCCTTTATATTTTGGATATAACCAAACACACATTAATTCCCCCAAAAGCAAAGGTGTTAAGCAAAATATTATCAACCGAAATTAATTGTTGGCCTGTAGTGGTAATGCACAAATCCAGGCCCTCTTCCAGGTTAACCAGATTGGGAATGGGATAGAAATATCCTGATTCCAGTGCGCCCAGCGCCGCAGCCAAAGCCATAGGGCCGGACGCGCCCATAGTATGCCCAATCATCGCTTTGAGGCCACAGACCGGGATGTGTTTTAGCCTTTCTTTAAACACGGCATGCAGACTTTCGTATTCGGTGGTGTCGTTCAGGCGCGTGCCGGTGGCATGGGCAAAGATCATGCCAATATCTGCGGGGTCAAGGTTGGCATTTTGCAACGTTTGTTCAATACAACGACTTTCTTCCTGGGAGTCGGGTTTAACCAGGTCAAGGCTGTCTGAATTTTGGAAAACACCTTTAATCTCGGCCAGGATAGTTGCCCCTCTTTGCGCGGCATGCTCATACGTTTCCAACACAAAAAAGGCTGCGCCGTCACCCAGGGCAATGCCTCGCCGGTCCCGGTCAAACGGCCGGCAGGCCAGGGCCGGAATTTCTTTTTCTTTGGTTAACACCCTCATTGCTTCCCAAGCATTGAGTATCGTCTGCGACGACACCAGGTCGCAGCCCCCGGCAATCATCACCTCCTGATACCCCTCTCGAATTAACAGCACGCTATCGGCTATTGCCGTAAAACCGGACGAACAGGCCGTGCTCACGCTTTTAACAATGCCCTTTAGCCCATACTTCATGGCAATCCGGCTGGCGGGGGCATTGCCCATATTGAGCGGAATTGTCAGGGGAGACCGGCTGGGCTTACCCCTAAAAAAATTCCGGTTATAATCTTCCAGATCATAAAGGTTGAGAAAACCCGAACCAACAATCACCCCGCTGCGCTGAATTTCTTCTGCCGGAAAATCGAGCCTGGCCTGCGCAATCGCCTGTTCCGCGCAAAATACAGAGAGGATAGACAAATTTGAACTCATTTTTTGTTCAAGTTCAGTCAGGCCGGCCGGTCTCGGAATCGGGTTAAGACAGGCAGCCAACCTGGTGGCATAAGCCGAGGTATCAAAGGTGGTGATGGGCGCAATACCATATTGACCCCCCAGCAGTTGCGCCCAATATGTTTCCAAATCATTACCCAGCGGCGAGGCGATGCCGCCGCCGGTGATCACTACCCTTCTTGGGGTCATCAATTTCCTCGCTCGGATGTAGTTTGGCTGGCAATTTTAGAAACGAATTGGCCAAGGGTGATGTCTTCAAAAAACATCTCCGGTGACAAGGCGATGCCAAAATTTTCTTCAAGGTGATACTTGACCGCCGTGGCGTGCAGCGAACCCAGTCCCAGGGTTTGAATGGACCGCTGCCAATCTATTTGGTCGGGTGGAACTTTCAAAAATTCGGCCAGTTGCGTGCGTACTTGCTCTTCTAATTGTTGCTGAAGTTGTTGATGGCCCGGATGGTCAACCGTATCCCCGGTCAGTGTTTTTGCCTGCGGCAAATTTTTTTGTTGAGGTTGAATGTTGATTCCAATCACCGGCAGGGTGTTTTCCAGAAATTGTTTTCGGCATTGATAGCGCTGGATTTTGCCGCTGGTAGTTTTGGGTAAATGGCCGGGTTTGAGCAATACCACGGCGTAAGTTTCTAGCTCAAACGTTTGGGCCACCGCCCCCCGAACGGCCTCGGCTACGCTATTAACATCAACGCTACGATGTCGGCGTTCCACTTCCCAAACAATCACCAACTGTTCCTGATGATCAATTTCAACTGAAAAAGCAGCGCCCCCCCGGGGGCCTAGAGCCGGGTGACTGGCTTTGACGATTTTTTCAATGTCTTGGGGATAGTAGTTGCAGCCCCTGATAATGATCAAATCTTTGAGCCGGCCGGTGATAAAGAGTTCGCCCTCTTGCACAAAACCCAAATCGCCGGTGCGCAAAAATTGGCCGTTTCCACCGGCTAAGCGAGCTTGAAACGTGTGTTGGGTTTCTTCCGGTTGGCGCCAGTACCCCCGGGCTACACTGGGGCCGGCCACCCAGATTTCGCCAATCTGATCCGGCGGGCAGGGGCGCAAAGTTTGAGGATCAACGATAAGCACGTTTTGTCCAACCAATGATCTGCCGCAGCCAACCAGGGTTTGACTGTCTGTTTCTTTGGGTGAAGTGATAATGACCCGGCGATTTTTTAACGCCTCTGCCTGTACTGTGCAGGTGACCGGCAAGGCCGATTGCAGACCGCCGGAGACGACCAGCGTGGCCTCGGCCAGGCCATAACTGGGGTAAAAAGCTTGTTGGCGGAACCCATAAGGGGCAAACGTATGGGCAAAGCGTTCTAGCGTTTCGCAGCAAATCGGGTCGGCGCCGACAATGGCAATTTTCCAACAACTCAGGTCAAGTTCGGCTCGCTGCTCAGGGGTGATTTTATCAACACATAAATTGTAAGCAAAATTTGGCCCGGCGCTGTAGGAGGCCCGCAGGCGTGAGATAGCCTGTAACCAGCGCAGCGGTTTTTGGATAAAGGCCAGCGGTGACATCAAGGTGAAAGGCCGCCCGGAGTAAATGCCCAAAAAGACAAAACCAATCAGCCCCAGGTCGTGATAGGGTGGCAGCCAACTGACCCCTTCGCGGTGGCGATCAGGCTCAAAGCCGGCAGTTTGGACAACCCGATCAAGATTTTGGATGATATTCCCGTGCGTAACCATAACGCCTTTGGGGGTTGCGGTAGAACCCGAAGTATATTGCAGCAAAGCTAAGGTATCGGCTTTTGGGTTCACTTCAGCCCATGTGTCGGCCATTTCTACCGGCCAGGTATCGGTGGTTAGCCACGACAAATCTTTCACGGCTGGTATTTCTGCCATTTGGCGTTGAATTTGGGTGAGCATCGCGGTTGTGGTCAGGAATATCTTGGCCTGGGTGTTGGCCATAATAGCCGCCAGACGAGCGCTGTTTCGATTAAGGGGGGGAGGATAGGCCGGCACTGCAATGGCCCCGGCATAAAAACAAGCAAACAGGGCCGCAATAAAATCCAGACCGGGCGAATAAAGTAAAAGAATGGGCTGGCCCGCAGCGTTTTTTTGTTGTAACCAGGCGCCGATAGCCCGGGCCTGCCGCTCTAAGTTGGCATAGGTTAGATGGACCGCCTCAATTTCGCCGTCAACCAAAAAGGTATAGGCGCGTTGGTGGGATTGATGATTGGCCCGCCAGCGCAGCAGGTTCAATAGGGTTTCACCTTGGGTTGGTGGCTTAAAGGAATGGCTCATTATATCTCTCTATGCCCGGCAATGATAAGGGGCACAGTAACAGTTTTTTGGTTAGCAATCTTTATGTTCTCGTTCTACACGGGCAATCAGACGGTCAACATACCAATTAAGGCCGGGTAGCAACAGGCTGTGCAGGCGAGCCAGTAAACTCATTTCCAAACCGGGCGTAATCAGCCAGGTCCGTTTATGCAAGCCATGCTCAATAGCCCCGGCTACCTGGTCGGCGGTTAGTATTTTGGCTCTGGCAGTGATGCGTTGAGTGGCCGGGGGTTTGGTTTTGTTTTCAGCCGCCAACTGGGGGGTGTCGGTATCGGGGGGATACACAATGGAGACTCCGATGCCCCTCGGTTTCAGTTCACTCCGTAGCGCTTCCGCCAAACCGCGCACGGCAAACTTGGCCGGGCTGTACGGGCTATAGCCATAAAATCCCACCAGACCGGCTCCAGAAGAAACCAACACCAGATGCCCCTGACCACGTTTAAGCATGGCCGGTAAAACTGCCTTGATGGCGTAAAGCGCGCCAAAGTAGTTAACGGCCATGGTCTGTTCAAAAATTTCCAGGGGGAGTTTAGCAAAATAACCGGGGTGCGCCATCCCCGCGCAGGTGATCAACGCATCGGGTGGGCCAACTTGCTCAATGACGGTTTCGATGGCTGTCGTCATTTGGTTATAGTTGGTTACATCGGCCGTGATAGATTCCACCCGCTGCCGCGCTTCGGCCCGCGCTGCTTCAATCTCCATCCGGGCTGCCTGCAATTTGCTTGGAGTGCGGGCGATGAGCGAAATGTGCGCCCCCTGCGCGGCCAGCAGTTTGGCGGTGGCTTTGCCAATGCCACTTGACCCGCCGGTGATGATAACGTGCTGCTGCTGGAACCGCATCAATTACCTCAAGCCATCTGGTTGCTAAAAATAAAATGTATTATAGAGGTTTCAAAAAGAAGGACAAAAAGTTTCATTCATCCGTTAATGTGTTATACTTGCCTGCATCATCTTATGTGTTTTGGAGGAAAATAATGCTCAATAAACGCAATCTCTACCGTTTCCCCTGGTCTTTAAATGATAATCCAATTGCCTGGCTGGAAGTGACCGACATTTGTAATATCCATTGCGAGGGGTGTTATCGCCAGCGTTTGACCGATCACAAACCATTAGACGAGGTTAAAGCGGAGATTCTTTTCTTTAAAAAATGGCGCAACCCGGATAATGTATCTATTGCCGGGGGTGAGCCGTTGCTGCACCCGCAAATTGATGAGATAGTAACCTTCATCAGCAATAACGGCCTCAAGCCTATTCTTTTAACCAATGGGGTAGCGTTAACGCCGGAACGGTTGCGGGAATTAAAAAAGGCCGGTCTGGCCGGTTTTACGATTCATATTGACAGCTATCAAAATCGCCCCCACTGGCCAGGCAAAACCGAAGCCGAGTTGAACGAATTGCGCCAATACTACACCGATATGATTGCGGCGGAAGGAGGTCTCCACCTCACTTTTAATTCTACTGTTTACCCCTCTACCCTGCCAGAAGTGCCTGAAGTAGTGCGTTGGGGTCAGGCGAATATGGGCCGCGTGGACGGCCTGGTTTTTATCACGTTCCGCACCGTTGCGGCCGATTGGGGGTATGCGGCCCGCGACCAGAGTGACCGGGAAGTTGACGCCTTGCAACTCAGCTACATCAGCGAACATTTTGAAGAAAAATTGCCCTCTTCCATAGATATTTATCAGGTTATCAAGGATAATTTTCCCCAATATGAGGCGGCAGCTTATCTGGGCGGCACAGCCCGGCACACTTCCTTTAAATGGCTATTGGGCGGCATGATTGGCTCCAAGAAAGCAATGTATGGTTCTATTGGCAAAAAGGCTATGGAGATAGGCCAGATTGGCCATCACCTGTTCAAAGGCACGTACATGGCTTATATGCTGGGCAACAAAATAAGCCCTCTTTCCTTCCTCCTTTCGCCCTGGGATAAAACGGTGCGCCAGACTGCACGCCATTGGCTAACGGATATTATTCGCCGCCCCGGACGCCTCTTGAACAGTTTGCGCATCCAAAGTATCACCATTATCCAGGGTCCGGATTTTTTGCCCGATGGGCAGGTTGATATGTGTGAAAATTGTCCTGATATGACCCTTTACGAGGGTAAGTTGGTCAATTCCTGCCGTCTGGATGAGTATCGCCTGTTTGGCGGACTGCTCTCGGCGGTGCGACAGCCCCAGGAAACGGTTGAGGACAATAAAACAACGGCAGCCGTAGCGCCAGTGGTAATGTCGGTTGATTGAATAACCACAAAATTGCAAATAATTGATGACACATCAGGCCAGACAAAGCGCAGTAGTCGTTACCGGCGCATCCAGCGGTATTGGCCGGGCGTGCGCCATTTACCTTGACCAATGGGGATTTCAAGTTTTTGCCGGGATACGCCAACAACAGGATGCCGATGTTTTACGACACCGGGCGTCGGCCCGCTTGACGCCTGTGGTTTTGGATGTCACCAAAAATGAGACAATTATGGCCGCCGCAGAAACCGTGTGGGCAGCTACCGCCCGGTTGAATCTGGTTGGCCTGGTAAACAATGCCGGCATTGCTGTGGCCGGTCCCCTTGAGTTTGTTTCGGTGGCTGAATTACGCCGGCAGTTTGAGGCGAACGTGCTGGGCCAGGTGGCTGTGACCCAGGCCTTTCTTCCGCTTTTACGGTGCGGACAGGGCCGAATCGTAAATATCGGTTCAATGGGGGGGCGCATCGCCACGCCCTTTTTGGGGCCTTACGCCGCTTCAAAATTTGCGTTAGAGGCGCTCACCGACTCGTTGCGGCTGGAATTGCGTCCCTGGCAGATTCACGTCTCAATCATTGAACCCGTGGGCATTGCCACGCCCATTTGGGATAAGTCGTTGGCGCAAACAGAGCAAATGGCAAACCAGTGGCCTGAGCAAGCCTACGCTCTTTATCAGGAGGCTATGGAAAAGACTCGCCAGTTTGCCCTTAACACAAAACAGACCGCGATCCCGCCCGAAATTGTGGCCCGGGCTGTGGCCCATGCCCTCACGGCCAAACGGCCTAAAACACGTTACTTGGTTGGCAAGCATGCAAAATTGATGGCGTTGGCTGCTCGGTTACCCGACCGGTGGCGCGACTGGTTGGTGACCAAAGTAACGCTTTAACGTTTAGACTCAAACATCCTTAAATGCAAGACATTCAAGCAGTATTTTCAATTACACCCAACTTTTTGCCGACCCTGTCAAAGATAGCCAAACCCTGGTCAAGCTGACTGCGGCTGTGGGTAGCCATAACGCTTGTTCTCAACAGAGCCAAATGGCGAGGGACAGCCGGATAGGCGGCTACGTTCACATAAACACCCGCCTCCAGCAATGCCTGACCTAACTGAGCGCATTTCAAATCGTCTCCAATGATCACCGGCACAATGGCCGTTTTAGATTGACCCGTATCAAACCCCAGTTGATTTAACCCCGTCCGCCAATAATCAGCATTTTCATTGAGTTTTTTCACCCGCCAGGGTTCCCGGCAAAGAATCTCCAGGGCGGTCTCGGCAGCGGCCAGAGACGGTGGGGCAATGGCCGCCGAAAAAATCATCGAGCGACCATAAAAGCGAATCCAATCAATTATTTTGGCCTCTCCGGCCACCCATCCCCCAATTGAGGCCAGGCTTTTGGAAAAGGTGCCGGTCAAAATATCGGCGGCGCCGGGCATGTTAAAATGTTCTTCAATACCCCGGCCGGTTGCGCCCAACGTACCCAGGCCGTGGGCGTCGTCAACCGCTAAGGGTACGGTGTGGGTGTCGCATAGGCCTTTGATGGCGGGTAAGTTGGCAATATCCCCTTCCATTGAGTACACGCCGTCAGCCATAACCATTGTGGGCGATCGAGTGGCTACATTTTGCAGTTTGAGTTCAAGGTCGTTCATATCGTTGTGCTGAAACTGCACAATTTTACAACGCCCTACAAACGCGCCGTCGTAAATGGAAGCATGACAGCGTTCATCAACCAACAGGGTCGTATCGGAGGTCATCAAAGCCGACAACAGGCCGATGTTGGCCTGGTAGCCGGTGGTAAAAATCAACGCATCTTCACGGCCCAAAAACTCGGCCAGTTTTTGTTCAAAAAGGCGATGCTGGGGAGTTGAGCCGTTCAGCAGCCGGGAGCCGGTCAGGCTGGGGCCTTCGGTCAGGGCGGCATTGGCGGCGGCTTGGCGCACCCGTTCGTCTACGGTCAGACCCAGGTAGTTGTTAGAGCCAAACATCAGCACTCGCCGCCCTTCAAAAGTGCAAGTGGGGCCTTCGTTTTGAGTCAATTCTCTGAAATAAGGCATCAGGTTTGCCCGGCGGGCTTGATCCATAAGATCAAACGCGCGCGCTTTGTCAAATACACTGCCGACCGGTTGTTTTGTTGCCTGGCGGTTTATTTCTGTACCCGTGTTCAGTGGAGCCATCTCCGGCGGGGATGTGATTTGGACCGGCAATGTTCCCGCCTCGAGATGAGCCGCGATTTGGGCAATGCTCAATTCGGCCAATTCCAAGAACGTTTCCAGAGACAGGGTGACGCCATATTTTGTTTCCAACAGGGTTTGCAGCGTAATGGCTTTTAAAGAGTCGATGCCTAAGGCGCTCATCGGCTGGTGGGGGTCAATCATCTCCGGGGATAATCCCAGCGTTTGAGCGATTTCAGTTCGTAAAGCCTGGGCTAAGGAGGTTTGATTTTGCTCACCGGCAGTGACGAATCCGTTTTTAGCCATACTGGCGGACGCTGGCGGTTGGCTCAAAGTATCAACACTTAGGATAGTCAATGTTCCTGCCAAGAATTTTTCCCGGCAGAGATACCGTTGGGTTTTGCCGCTGGCGGTTTTGGGCAGGCCGCCCGGTTTGAGCAGTACCACCGTTTCAACGTGCAGGCCGTATTCGGCGGCAATGGCCCGGCGAATAGCCCCGGCCACTTCAACCGGATCGGCCTGGCGCTGGCGGCGTTTCAGTTCAAACGTTATCACCAGTTTTTCCTCGTCGCCGGCATCTACCGAAAAAGCGGCGCCGCCGGTGGGCTGTAAAGCCGGATGGCTGGCGGCCGCGGTCAGTTCCAGGTCTTGCGGGTGGTAATTTTGGCCCCGAATGATAATCAGGTCTTTCAGCCGACCGGCAATGAATAGCTCACCATCTTGCAAAAAACCCAGATCGCCGGTGCGTAAAAACGGCCCTTCACGATTGGACAAATAGGCTCGAAAAGTGTGTGTGGTTTCTTCTGGTTGATGCCAGTAACCTTGAGTTACGCCAGGGCCGGATACCCAGATTTCGCCAACTTTATCCGGCGGGCAGGGGGTCAACGTGTGCGGGTCAACAATGATTACTTTTTGTTCTGCCAGAGGCCGCCCGCAACCTACTAAAGTTTGATTGCCCGGCGCTTCTGCATGGGTCACGATAATCTGATTATTTTTTAGAGCTTCGGTTTGCACCGTGCAGGTTACAGGCAACGCTGCTTGCAAGCCGCCGGATATGACCAGGGTGGCTTCGGCCATGCCGTAGCTGGGATAGAAAGCTTGTTTGCGAAAACCGCAAGGTCCAAATGTGGCCGCAAACCGGGCCAGGGTTTTATGACGAATGGGGTCGGCGCCGACAATGGCAATCTCCCAACTGCTGAGATCAAGTGCGGCGCGTTGGGCGGGGGTAATTTTTTCCACACACAGATCATAAGCAAAATTTGGCCCGGCGCTGTACGTGGCCCGGGTGCGCGAAATTGCTTGCAGCCAGCGCAGGGGTTTTTGCAAAAAGGCCACCGGCGACATCAGGGTGAAGGGTCGCCCGGTGTAGACCCCCAGAAAGATAAAGCCAATTAATCCCAAATCATGATAGGGCGGCAGCCAACTGACTCCTTCGTGGTGGCTTTCGGGTTCAAAACCGGCGGTCTGGATGACCAGCTTGAGGTTGTTTATAATGTTGGCATGCGTCACCATGACCCCTTTGGGCAGGGCGGTTGAGCCGGAGGTGTATTGCAAAAAAGCCAGTGTATCCGGCTTCAATTCCGGCGCAGACCATGTATCGGCTAATTCAGGAGACCGGTTGTCGGTGTTGAGCCTGTCCATCGTTTTGAGCAGAGGTATCTGGCCAGCCCAGCGTTCTAGTTGGGGTATGGTGGCGGTGTTGGTCAAAAATAACTTGGCCTGAGCATTGTTCATTATTGCCGACAACCGGGCGCTATTACGATTTAATTGCGGGGGGTAGGCGGGCACGGCCATGGCCCCGGCGTAGAAACAACCAAACAAGGCGGCAATAAAATCCAGGCCGGGCGGGTAGAGCAGCAATACCGGCTGCCCGGTTACTTTTTGTTGTTGCAGCCAGGCGGCAATAGCTCTGGCCCGTTGATCTAACTCGCCGTAGGTTAAAGCAACGGCGTCAGTTTCGCCGTCGCGCAAAAAGGTGTAAGCGCGCTGGTGGGGATGTTCGGCGGCGCGCTGCTGCAACAGGTCAACCAGGGTTTTGGTTTGGCGCGATTGAAGCGGGTTATTCATTGTTTAAAACCTTGACAAATCCGGGGCGTTGAGTTCGGCCAATTGCGGCTCCCAAAACCCGCCTTGTTGGTACATATATCGAATCTGGTGGTATTGGGCCATTATATTAAAAAAGACACCCTGCACTACAGGATGTTTCATGGCAGCAGGGGCTGTGTTTAAAAACATTTGCGCTTCAGCCGACCCCAGGCGAGTAACGTTTTGAGTTACTTTCATAATTTGCAGGGCAAGCTGTTGATTTGGTTTCCGGTGCGGGCGGTCACTAAACGGAGGGGGTTGATAGCTGTCTAAAAATTGCCTGACCCGTTGTCCAAATGTGGTGGGGTGATACAGGCGGTTGCCCAACCAGCGTAATCCGGCAAACAGGGTTTGGCGTGACATTTGTTTAGGGATGATGTTTGTTTCCCACGGCGTGTTTGCGCCAAATTCTATGTCAGCCACGATGCGATTGTCTTGCCGCAGACGTTGATAGAGTGGCGTTGAGGGTGGAGCAGTTAATGCGCCTAACATAAAGATGGGAATCGGCGTGTTCATGGCAAACTGATATTGCCGCTCAAAAATGTCCGGGCCGTCGGCGTCAAAGCCAACCATCATACCGCCCATCACGCCAATGCCATAATCCAGAAAACGTTGGATTTGGCCGGTCAGGTTGATCCCCAAGTTCTGACGTTTTTTACTTTCGCGCAGGCTGTCCTCGTTAGGCGTTTCAATGCCGATAAGGACGTAGTAGATGCCCGCTTCGGCGCAGAGTTGCAGAATTTCGTCTTCGTGCGCGGCGTCAATGGAAAGTTGGGTAATGAAGGTGAGTCGCCCGTCCGGTTGGCGATTGTTCCAACTGCGCAAGGCTATGAGCAATTCTTTGGCGCGGCGGCGAGAGGCGGTAAAGTTATCGTCGGCGATAAATACCAGGCTATAACCGTGTTGATAGAGAGAGTCAAGTTCGACCAGAATTTGGTCAACGGGTTTGTGGCGTTGTCGGCGACCGGCGTATTGAATCACATCGCAAAATTCACATTCAAAGGGACAGCCTCGCGAAGTTTGCACGCAGCCCGACAGGGCGCTATGATTGGGGTACAAATCCCAGCGCGGGATGGGGGACTGTCGCAGGTCAGACCATGCCCCCATATATTCGGCTTGCCAGCGCCCGGCCTCCAAGTTGGCAAACAGTTGGGGGGCGATGGTTTCACTTTCGCCGCGCACCAGAATGTCGCAGTAAGGCCTTACTACCTCCGGCGACAGCGAAGCAAAAGGGCCGCCAATGATGACGGTTTTGCCCCGTTGCTGAAAGTGTTGGGCCAGTTCGATCATACGCCCTACCTGGCTGCTTTTGCCGGTCAAGCCCACGTAATCGGCGGGGTGGTTAAGATTGACGGGCGTAATCTGCTCGTCACATAGCGTCACTTCAAAATCGGCGGGCACCAGCGCCGCTACTGTAGCTATGGCCAAATCGGCGGTATAGGCGACCGGACTCAGGCCGAAATGAGTATAAATTTCGGCGCTGTAATAACTGGGAAAATCTGCCCTGGGATTGATGAGGTAGATAGATTTGGACATTTTATAGTTGTTTCGCAAAAACTTGATGCACCTTGTAGGGTTTCAGCCCAAACATTTCTAAATCTCGCCGCACCTGGAGGGCGCTATCGGCCACCTGATGCAATTCCAGGTGCTGCACGGTTGGATTGGCGCGGATCGTTTTTTCCAGTTCGGTTATTATCAGGGCATTACCGCCTTGTAAACGAAATTGCGGCAAAATGCCAAACCAGGCCAGTAAAAGGGATTGGGGCCGGCGCATGGTTTTATATAAATCAACCAGGCTCCAGGGATTTAACCGGCCTTTGGCGCGTTGTAAAGGGGCCGACAAATCGGGTATTACCAGCAACGCTCCCGCCATCTCCTGTCCATGCGCCAGGAATTTGAGGAAACGGGGGTTATTGAAAAATCTTAACGATTCCACAATGGCTGCGATTTCGCGTTCGGGTAGGGGGTAATACTCCCAATTGTTGACCATCGCCCGGTTGTAAATTTCAACCATCTGCCGGGCCAGCGGCAAACCTTCGCGCACGGTGCGGATACTTTTTATCTCAAGTTCTCTCTTGTGCCGGGTTTGCTCGGCCAGGTTGTGAATCCAGTTGGGCACGCGAAAATCTTGGGTGTTAAGATAGTAAGAAGAGAAGCGCATCTGGTTGGTAAAACCGGCCGCTTCAACCAGATTTTGGTAGTAAGGATAATTGTAGGTAGACATTATCATCATCTGCCGATGTTCAAAACCCTCAATCAGAATCCCAAACGGGTCGAGCGTGCCGAGTCCTTTGGGGCCAATGATTTTGTTCAACCCCCGCGCTTTGGCCCAGACAAAGGCTTGCTCAAAAAGGGCAGTCGCGGCCTCTGGATCATCTTCACATTCAAACAGGTAAAATTGGGCCTGGCGGGTCTGATGATAGTTGTTAAAAAGACGGTGGTCAAGCACGGCAATGCGGCCCACGGCTCGGCCATTCCGGGCGGCGATAAAAAAGTCGGCTGCGGAGTGGTCATAAAAAAAATGTTTCCGGCGGTTCAGATATAAGGCGGCGTCATGGCGGAGGGGAGGCACCCAGTGGGGATGGTGGGCATATAGACGATAAGGCAGGTTGACAAATTGTTTGACCTGTTTAGGGGAGAAGGTATCAACTTTTTCAACAGTAAGCATAAGCCTCTTGCCTTAGCCTGAGCACCATTTGACGGTATGCATAATATTATAGGATAATGCGACAAAGGCAAAAGGCGATGTTTATGCTGTTATTTTATGCGGCTATTTTGTTTTACGCCACCCTGGCCGTTGGGTTGGTTACAGTACATCTCATCCGGCAGCGTTGGACACCCCCCTATCCCCCCACCGGCCAATTTTCGGTGGCGGTTATTACGCCGTGCAAAGGCCATACCGACCCTTATTTTGAAGATAATTTGCACCGAATTATCCAACAGGACTACGGCGGCCCGGCGCGATTCATCTTTGTGGTTGAAGACGAGTGCGATCCGGCGCTGCCTTTTTTACGCGCTTTAGCCCGGCAATTTGAGCAAGTGCAACTCTGCATTGCCGGCCCGGCGACGCAGTGCGCCCAGAAAGTTTTTAATATTTTGCAGGGGATGAAGGGTGTGAACGCTGATATTTTTTTGTTCGCCGACGCCGATATTAACCCTCACTCCACCTGGCTGCAAGAAATGGTTGCGCCTTTTCAAGACCCAAACATTGGCGCTGTCACCGGCTCGTATCGCCGCGTGCCTGTTAAAGCCCATTTTCAATGGGGTGACTACCTGGCCGGGATGGTCGCTGCTGCGCTGGATATTTTCCGGTCCGACGACCGGTTTTATGCGCTCTGGGGCGGTAGCATGGCCTTACGCCAATCCATCATTAAACAATATGCTCTGGACGAATATCTCTCTACCGCTATTGTTGACGACATGGTTTTGATGCAGGCCCTCCACCGCTACCGGATTCAACGCCGCTATGTGCCCAGTTGCACGGTTAAGAGCTACTGCGACATATCGGTTCAGGTTGGGGTGGAGTGGTTGGAGCGACAATTCCAATACCTGCAAATTTGTGCTAATGGATTATATTGGTTGTTTATTATGGCGTTTTGGCCCTACATTTTTTTAGCCATTGCTTCGCCATTTGTGCTTATTTATGGTTTGGTTCAACAAAATTTACCGGCTGTAATTGGCAGTGTGAGCTTTTGGTTGTTGATGATGTTGCAGAGTTGGCTGATCAGTTTGAGTAACTACGTTAATCCGGCCAGCGTACCTCCCACCGACCAAAAATATCGGCTGCTCCGCTGGTGGTTAGCCACGCCCGCGGCGGTGTTGATTACCGGCTGGGTTTTGTTAAAAACCGCCTTGAGCGTAAAACAAAACCTGCTCACCATGAATTGGCGTGGCATTAAATACCGGGTCAACGTCAAGACCGGCCAGGTTGTTGAAATCAGCCGGCCACTTCCCTAATATCCCATCAACCCACAGCAGCGACGGCAGACCGGCATTAAACCTTCTTCGCTGATAGAACGCCTGAATTGGCGAGCGGCCTCGCTTTGCCAAATCTTGGTAATCGGGTCAGTTTTGATATTGCCGATCACGTAATCCCGGTAGTCACGGCACAGGCTAACGTTGCCGTTGCTGTCCACTTCTATGGTTGAATAAATATTGAAACACTGTTTGTAGCCAAAAGTGGCCGTGTGGTCTTGATAATATTGCCGCACCGCCTCCGGCGAGATGAGGTTGGGAAACATAATGGCCGGGCAGCGATTGTGTTTTTTTGATAATCGCCACATTTCTTCAAATTGGTCAAAAATAAGGCTGTGGTCAAAATCTTTCCAGTCGCCCACCCAGCCCCAATGGCTATGGGGCGCAAAGCCAAAACGACGCTCAAAGTCTGCCGTGTGTTCCCGGGCGGCAGGTTCATCTATCCACCAGGCCAGGTAAATGGTGTGGACATCGGCGTAGGGGCTAACGAGCCGGTAGATGTCGGCCAGGTGGTTAACGTTGTATTTGCTAATGGTGGTAATTGGCCCCAAAAAGGGATAAAGGCTGCCCTGCCGTTTTTTTTCGGCGCTGATGGTTTTGAGCGCGGCCATCACGTCGCTAAAATTGTCATCTTTGGGCGACACGCCGGGCCGCTGTTGGTTATGAATTTTGGCGGTGGGGCCGTCAATACTCAGCCACAATCCCTGGCAAGTTTCTATAATCTCATCAATATGCTTGACCACATTGACCCCATTGGTGACCATGGTGAGAGGCATGTGTCGAGCCGCGATATAGCGCATTAAGTCAAACAGGTCGGGATAAAGCATTGGCTCGCCGCCCCAAATATACCATATCGGCGACCAGCCCGCCTCAACGACCTCGTCCACAAGTTTTTTGTAAATTTCAAGAGATAATTCGCGCTGCTTTAAATCTTTGAGCGGTTGTTCGCGCAGATAACCCTTCTCGCCCCACTGGCCGCAGGTACAACAGCGTAAATTGCACAGATCGGTCGGGCGCAGGCTGATCTGCTGCACTGTGTCGCCCCAACCATCTGCCCCAAACGGATGCCGCCAGTTAAAAGTTTCTCGGGCCAATTGCAGCTTAAGAACGTGGGATACCGTAGGCCAATCATGCCACGCATAGTTAATAAATTCTTTAACCAAAAAGCCTGGAGGAACCCTCAAACGAAATTGCCACATTATGTTTTTGGCCTCTTGTAAAAAAGGTTGCGGTGGTATTATAATCTTTGAGGTTCAGGATTGGGAAATATGAGTGATAGCCTGCAACTGTACCGGTCCCTTCTGACTGCTTTGTGTACCCCTATTCCGTCCCATATTTTTGGTGAGTTGGTCTTGATGGTTTGGTTTCGGGCGGGCGATTGAAGCCGAGGCGTTAGCTTGTTCAATCTACCAATCAACCATATGATTAAGCTCCCATTGTTCAAATCAGATTATGCACTATCGTATGAAAGATCAAAAAGGGCTTGAAAAATTCAAAGGTGTTGTTGACCAGATTGTGTCTGTTCCTGAAAGTGAATGGGAACATTTTGTTCAACATCTTTCTGAACGTATCTTTGAAAAAAACGACTATCTGGTTAGAGCCGGTGATGTGGTCAACAACTTTTACTTCATCAACAAAGGATTGGTCAGATTTTTCTATTGCACCGAAGATGGGAAAGAATTCAACAAACATTTTTCTATGGAGAACGGCTTTGCCGGTTCTTTCCATTCATTAATTCTGCAAGCGCCTTGTCCCTTCTTCATTCAGGCTCTTGAAAAAACTGAAACAATTGTTTTGCCTAACCGCGTATTGAACGAGTTTTACGATCGACATGCCTGCTGGGAACGACTTGGCCGCAAGATGGCCGAATATCTGGTTTTGGTCAAAGAAGCGCGCGAAAAAGAGTTGCTGCTTGATTCTCTGGAAATCCGTTATCAAAGGTTTCTCAAAGAATTTCCCGGTCTGGTTGACCGGATTCCCCAATATCATATTGCCTCTTTTTTAGGCGTCACTGACGTCGCTTTATCCCGCATTCGCAAAAAAATCAAATAGATTTCCAAAATATTAACCCAGGTTAATGATATTACTTGTGATGTCTGTTATCTTACGCATGGGATGCTTCCGAGATCTATTCACCTTCACACCGGCGGTCTACACCACGTTTGATTGTTGGGCCAATGAGACAGCGTGAAGCATAGTTGAAATTCAAGCTTAAACATAAATAGAGTAAATGGTTTAATGAATGGAGATTTATCTGATGAGTCAACAAAAAGGAGTAAATAGACGACGTTTCCTGATCGGGATTGGTGCGGCCGGACTTGGTCTGGCAACCTGTGGTGGCGCAGGAGTGTTGGCGGTACGAGAACCCCACATCGCATTCAGCGAATTGAGTTGCGGCCAAGGGGTGAGTGACCAGGGCAAAGTGCTGGTGACGTATGCCAGCCAATTCGGTTCCACCGGTGAAGTGGCCGCCGCTATTGCCCAAACGCTTTGTGGAAGCGGTATGGCTGCGGATGTCAAGCAAGTGACCCGGGTTGATGACCTGTCATCCTATCGCGCTGTTATTGTGGGCGCGCCGGTTCACTCGAGCGAATGGATGACTGAAGCGGTAGACTTTGTCAGCGCAAATCAGGAATTACTGAGCCAACTTCCCGTTGCTTACTTTCTCACGTGTATGACGCTGGCCGTAACCGACCGGCCGGCAGAGTTACAAAAGATAGACAATGTGCTGGAAAAGGTGCAAAGGGATATCCCGGCTGTGATACCGGTTGGAAAGGGTTTGTTCGCCGGAGCATTGGATTACGGCAAAATGTCCTTCATGTATCGGATGATGTATAACATGGTTTCCCCGGATAATACCACAGGCGATTTTCGTGATTGGACGGCCATTTGCGCCTGGGCAAATATCATTGGATCAAAATTATTAGAAAGAGGAGCGTAAAAATGAACCCTATCTTGATTGCATTTGAACAGCTTAGTTTTTTGATGTTGTTGTGGTTGTTTTATTTCGCCTTTGTTATTCACGAGTTGGAAGAATGGAACATTACCGAATTTGAGCGGCGGAATTTCATCGGCGTCCCCCCCATAGTCACCACGAGAAATGCTCGAGTGTGGATTGGCATCATCTGTACGGCAGGTTTGGCCTGGTGTGCTGTGGCCACATTGCCCGGAAATCCGACGGTAGCCGCTTATGTGTTTCTTCCGGCGATTGCGCTGGCTGTTGGGAATGCCCTTCAGCACATTTTTTGGACCTTCTATTTTAAGCAATACGCCCCGGGAGTTGTTACGGCGGTATTGTTTATCATTCCGTTGGGCTGTTACATTGTGGTGAAGGCGCTGCAAGAGGGATACGTATCACCGTGGTATGTGGTAGTTTTGGCAGGGCTTATTGTAATCCCGCTGTACCATACCGTGAAGGCCGGCAATGAAATGACACCCTCCATCCGGGCCATCTACAACCTTGGCAACTGGGTTGCGGAGAAATTCTAAAAACCGTCTCTATAAAACCAGATTGGCGTAAACACAAACTCAATTTGGGGAAATTGGCTATGGACATTAAAAACAAAACCATCGTGATCACCGGCGCATCAAAAGGGCTTGGCCGAGAAACAGCGATTCACTTGAGCCAAAAGAAGGCCAATGTCATTTTGATCGCGCGGGCTGAATCATCGTTGCGGCAGGTTCAAGACGAGATAAAGGCTCTTACCGGCAACGCTCCGTTGATTATCAAAGGCGACATCTCTTCTGAGAAAGATGTGGATCGTATGGCGACAATGATTAAAGAGAAGTTTGAGCGGGTTGATGTGCTGATCAATAATGCCGGGTTTGGGACCTACCGGGTATCGGAAGAAATTTCAAACCAGGAGATGCGCAGGCATTTTGAGGTGAATTTCTTTGGTGCGTATTACTGTATTAAATCTCTGCTGCCGCTCATCAAGCAGAGCCACTCAGGATATATCTTGAATATCGGCTCTTTGTTTAGCCAAATCGCTTTGGCTGAGAACAGTGTTTATGCGGCCACTAAATTTGCCTTAGCCGGTTTTACTGAAGGATTGCGACGCGAGTTGAAACCGTTCGGGATTGGGGTTGGTCTTTTTCTCCCGGGGTCAATGAAAACCTCTTTTCAAGAAAACAAGGGAGAAAGCGCCTTAAAATCCCCGGAAGCTATGATGCTTGATTCCAAAAAGGTCGCCCTGACTCTGGAAAAAATGATTTGCCGGCGAAAGAAAAAAGTTACCATGCCTGTTTGGATGATGCTGGCTCTCAAAGTCAAATACATGTAACTGATAAATACCCGCGTGATGGTATTCTGTCAGTGCAAAATACGACGGAATACAATCTCCATCATTATCCAGCCACCACCGGTTTAGGTCCTCTGGATCATGCCACCGTGAAAAGTAGTCAAGGGATACCGGCGCAAGTTCAGATCATCCAGGTTTCAGATCAGGAAAGTGACATCTATGAATACTTTGTTCATCCTTGGCCAGAGCATATTGAGTTGTTAGTGCGTGTCCATCATTGTCGTGAAGTAGCCACTAAACAAAGAGAGGTCCGGGCCACCCTGACCGCCAGTCCGGTGCGGAGCAAAATCGTGGTTGAGGTCAGAGCGGCGAAAGAGCGTCCGGCTCGCATGGTCACCTGTCAGGTTTACTACAAACCGGTCAAGCTCCGACCACCCCGCCCACGCCCCGGTTTGTCTCTTGATTTGAAACCCGTCAACCTGTATGCCATCCTCATTCGAGAAATGAACCCGCTTAAGGGTGTCGAAGTTCTGGAATGGTTGTTACTGACCACCTTGGCCGTGAGCCATTTTTTGTTGACCACCACTGCCAGCGTCTCTGTGGTATAATAGTTAATGTTAATCGTTTCACCTCTTGGTTGGATTGGTTCACATCACAAGCCCCTTGCACACAAGCCTCAAAAAAAGATGGCAGCCGCAAATGCCACTATTTGTCTAGATATTGCAAAAAAGTTGCCGGTAATATTAATCTTATCCTAATGATATATGTATAATATATAGACAAATACTAAACAACAAATTCATAAGGAAGATATGACCACAGCCATTTGGTGGATCCGTCGCGATCTACGTTTGTCCGACAACCAGACGCTTAGCAAGGCTTTGGCCTCTGCCACCCAGGTCGTCCCCCTGTTCATTTTCGATCCGATATTGCTCAACTCGCCTTATGCAGGCCGCAAACGGTTGGCTTTTTTAGGGGCAGGTCTGCGCCGGTTAGACGCCGATTTGCAGGCCAGGGGCAGCCGCTTGATTATCCGGCACGGCGAGCCAAAGTCTGAGCTAACCCGGCTGCTGGCCGAAAGCAAAGCCGACTTAATCTTTGCCGAAGCCGATTTTTCGCCCTATGCCCGCCGCCGCGATGAAAAAATCGCTATGGCCTTACCCCTACAAGTAAGCGGAGGGCTAACGGTTCACCATCCCTCGATAGTGTTGAAAACAAACGGCCACCCCTATACGGTGTTTACGCCCTTTAGCCGGGCCTGGAAAAACTTGCCCATGCCCCAAGCGCCAGACTTGCTGTCTGCGCCGGAGATGATCTCAACGCTGGCAACGTTGGCCAGCGAAGACATCCTCCCCCAACCAGACCTCTCGCGGCCAACACCTTTTCCGGCAGGTGAAACCGAAGCCCAACGCCGGCTGGCCCACTTTGCCCGGCAGCGGATTTTTGATTACGCCAATCAACGCAATCGGCTGGATAGGGCCGGTACGGCGCAACTCTCGCCGTACTTGCGCCTGGGCATGCTCTCGGCGCGGCAAGCAGCGGTTGCTGCGCGTCAGGCTATCAAAACTGCGCCCAACGCCCAGGCGCGCAAAGGAGCCGAAACCTGGCTCAATGAACTGATCTGGCGAGAATTTTACATGTCAATTTTGTATCATTTTCCCCAGGCGCGCGGTCAAAGTTTCCGGCCCCAGTACAACCGGATACCCTGGTTGAATGATGAAAACGATTTTGCCGCCTGGCGCGAGGGTCGCACCGGCTACCCGGTGGTAGACGCGGCTATGCGCCAACTGGCGCAAACCGGCTGGATGCACAACCGCGCCCGGATGATTGCGGCCTCGTTTCTGGTTAAGGATTTGCTCATTGATTGGCGTTGGGGCGAACGCTGGTTTATGCAGCAGCTAATTGATGGCGACCCGGCGGCCAACAACGGCGGCTGGCAGTGGGTTGCCGGCGTCGGCACCGATGCCGCACCCTATTTTCGGGTTTTTAACCCCATTTTGCAGGGGCAAAAGTTTGACCCCCATGGCCACTATGTGCGCCGTTGGGTGCCGGAACTGGCCGGCGTGCCTGAAAAATATATTCATACACCCTGGCAAATGCCGCTGGCTATGCAGCAAAAAACCAAGGGCCTGATTGGGCGTAATTACCCGGCTCCATTAGTAAACCATATCAGGGCGCGCGAGCGCGTTTTGGCGGCTTATGCCGGGGCCAGAAATAGTCAGACATTTCCGGCCGGATAAGAAATGAATTTGAAGCATCGTCGTATAAAGACAAACCGGAAAAATATTTCGGGATGATTCATAACTCTGTTGACACTTTTTCACCTGACGAACGACAAACGACCATTGACGAACAAAAATAGCCGAATGTCCGCCATTTTTGTTCGTCAATGGTCGTTCGTCGAAAGTGTAAAATTAATTCTCGTGTTTTATGAACCATTCCAATATTTCAAAAATATTTACCTTTCTGACAGAAGATGTCAGGAATTACGCGGTAAATTAAGCTATGCCTGTGCCAAAACCAACTTTGGCACAGGGGGAATCAGGAAAGGAGGTTACAATGTCTAATCTGGCCTTTCTTTCGTTGGGATCAAACATTCACCCGGAAGAAAATCTGGCAAAAGCGGTCGAGATGCTGGCCCGGGCCGGCAAATTGGTGGCTGTTTCGCCGGTTTGGGAAACCTTGCCCTGGGGAGTTGCTGAGCAACCTAATTTTCTAAATGCGGCCACTGTGGTTGAAACCAATTACCCGCCGGAAACGTTCAAACACAAGATCATCCGCCGGATTGAGGATAAGTTGGGTCGCGTGCGCAACGGGGATAAATTTGGCCCTCGCCCTATTGATATTGACATCATGCTCTTTAACGACCAGATTTTTGACCTGGATAACCGGCATATTCCCGACCCGGAAGTTATAGAACGTCCTTTTGTGGCCATCCCCTTGGCTCAGATTGCGCCTGATTATCGGCATCCTGAAACCGGCCAAACTTTGCGCGACATTGCCCGGCGTTTTGACCGCAATGAGCAAAAAATGCGCCTGCACCCGGCTGTATCGCAAGCATTGGCCCAACTTGTTCCCAAACCGGGTTTGGGCCTAAACACGTTTGAGAACCCAAAAAACCTAAGTTGACAAATTTTATGTAAGGAGAGAAAAAAATGGAAACCTTTATTATGGATGTGGAACGATTAGAGGAATTGTTCCAACTCAGTCCTAACGGGACGCATAAAGAGGAAAAAGACGAGAAAAAGGCGGCCATCGAAGAATCCGTCCGCACGCTTTTACTCAATGTGGGCGAGGACCCCAACCGCGAGGGGTTGCAACGCACGCCGGACCGGGTGGCCCGCATGTACGATGAGTTATTGGCCGGTTACCACACCGATCCGGTCAAGATGATCAACGAGGCCCTGTTTACGGTTGATTACAGTGAAATGGTTATAGTTAAGGATATTGACTATTATAGTATGTGCGAGCATCACATGCTGCCTTTTTATGGTAAAGTGCATGTGGCTTACATTCCCAACGGCAAGGTGATTGGCTTGAGCAAAATCCCCCGCATCGTGGAGATGTTTGCCCGCCGTTTGCAGGTGCAAGAGCGCATGACCGAGCAAATTGCGGACTTTATCAATGAAATCCTCAATCCGCAAGGCGTGGCCGTAGTGGCCGAAGGGGTCCACATGTGCAGCATGATGCGCGGCGTGAAAAAAGCCAATGCCAGTATGGTTACCAGCGCCGTGCGGGGTCTTTTCAAAAACGATCCCAAAACCCGGTCCGAATTTATGGAGCATATTGGTCGTCGCCGGTTTGATGATTAGGGATGAGCTATTTTACTTTTCTGGCTCTGTTTCTCCTTATTCCCCTGGCGGTGCTTGGTGGCTTAACCTGGCGCGATAGGCAGCGGGGGATCACACTGCCCCATGAATGGCAAAGTTATCCGGCCTGGATAGTGCTGCTGGCGCACGTGGTAGTGGCCGTTGTTTATACCACCCCCTGGGACAACTACCTGGTGGCCACGGCCGTATGGTGGTACAACCCCACTCTGGTTACCGGCGTTACCCTGGGCTGGGTGCCAATTGAGGAATACATTTTTTTTGTGTTGCAAACTTTTCTGGCCGGGTTGTGGTGGTTGTACCTGGCCCGCCGGCTCAAGTTTGACCCCCGGCCCCTGCCTTACGCCCAACAACTACGCCGGATCTCAACGGCGGTTTTGGGTTTAATTTGGGTAATAGCGGGGCTTATCCTGGTCCGGGGTTGGGCGCCGGGCACATACCTGGCCCTACAGTTGATCTGGGCTTTGCCGCCCATTATGCTGCAAACAGCCTTTGGCGCCGACATCCTCTGGCGACACCGGCGGCTGGTGGCGGCAACCCTGTTGCCCTTGCTGTTTTACCTCAGCTTTGCCGACGCCCTGGCCATTCAATCCGGCACCTGGACCATCAACCCGGCCCAATCCCTCAACATCTTTCTGGGTAACCGTTTACCCCTGGAGGAATTCATCTTCTTTTTGCTGACCAATATCCTGGTTATTTTTGGAATGATGTTGGTCTTGGCCCGGGAAGGCCAGGCGCGGGCGCCGGCGTGGATAAAAAATGGCCTCACCCGGGTTCATTTGACGGCGAGCGGCCCTGTAAAGTTGGGTAGTGAGCCGGGCGCTTAATATTCAGCCGCAAGCTGTTTGGACCCTTACGATAAATTCAACCGGAACCCGTATCCCCGCACGGTTTCAAACAGCTTGTTATCCGGGTCAATCTCGCCGATACGCTCGCGCAGGCGGCGGGCCAGGGCGTCAATGGCTTGTTCTGAAACGCCTTCCGCCTCATCCGCCGACCAAACGGTTTCCACCACCTTGTCCCGCGAAACCACGTTGCCCGCGTTCCGGTATAAAAGTTCTAACAAGGTGTACTGGGCTACGGACAGCGGCGGCGCAACTTCCTGGCCGTTGATCCACACCCGTTTGGCGGCAAAATCCATTTTAATGGCCGCTTCGCGTCGTTGCAGGGGCACGGCCGGCGCGGTGGCGTCGTCTTCAATAAAGGTTAGTTTGGCGCACAGGGCAATGCTTAACTCGTCGCCGGTGCGGATAAATTGAGGCTCGGCGGAAATGGCTTCGCCGTTGAGAAAGGTGCCGTTTTTGCTGCCTAAATCGCGGATAGTATAACCTTTGGGGGTACGGCTGATTTCGGCATGGCGCCGGGATACCTGGCGGTCGTCAATTTGCACGTCGCTGGTGGCGTCGCGGCCAATAATCATGGTCGGCTCGGTTAAAAACCACTGTGTTTTGGGACTATTTCCTTCCTGCACCAATAACATAGCGACTTCTTGATACATCATTGTGGTTGCCTCCTGCATAAATTCATAAATTAGGCCTGAAGCTTTTGACAGAAAAGGTTTGTTAGATTAAGCTATCATTGGGTAAATTTGTATCTTACCTCAAAGGAGGATAGTTGCGGCCGTTCAACGGCGGCCGTAAGTATCAACACGCCAAAAGTTGGAGAAGAAAAAGTTAAAATGTCAGGAATATTGAATTCCGGCACTATTTTGTGGTCTCGGTATCGCATTCTGGACCTGGTGGGTCAGGGGGGAATGGGAGCCATTTACCAGGCCGAAGATCTGCGCCTGGAAGGTCGCCTGTGCGCCATTAAGGAAGTTTATTTAGACCCCAATGCCTCCAAAGAACACCAGGAGCAAATTCAAGCGGCCTTTCACCGGGAAGCAAGTGTATTGGCCCGTTTAGACCATCCTAACCTGCCCAAAGTGTCGGATTTTTTCTTTTTTAATGGCCGTGAATACCTGGTAATGGATTTTGTGCCTGGCCAAGATTTACGCGAAATCATTGAAAACGCCAGACATCGTCAAGCCTTTATTCCTGAAAAGCAGGCGCTCCTCTGGACCGAGCAGTTGATCAACGCTTTGGAGCACCTGCATCAACAAGACCCTCCTGTTCTCCACCGGGATATAAAACCTTCAAATATTAAAGTTACCCCTAACGGCACCATTAAACTGGTTGACTTTGGCCTGGTCAAACTGTTGCTGCCCGACGATAATCGCACGGTGACAGTTTTGCAAGGCCGGGTAACCATCCAATATGCGCCCCTGGAACAGATTGGGGGCGACACCGGCCATACCGATGGTCGCTCCGATGTTTATTCGTTGGGCGCTACCCTGTACCACCTGCTCACCAACCAGCCACCGCCCGATGCCAAAACGCGCTACATTCAGGCTAAAAAACAACCGCCTCTGAGCATCAGAACTATTAACCCTGATGTTTCGCTGCAAACAGAGCATGCCGTGCTTCACGCCATGGGCTTGCACCCGGAAGAACGTCCGGCCAACATTGAACAATTTCGGCGAGAGTTGCTCACCGGCGCGCCGATTGTGGTGAACGGAGAGCGAGTTAATGGCTGGCGGGCTGTTTTTTGGCGCAACCGGGTTTTACTGGCGCTCATTGCCGCCCTCCTGATCCTGGCCGTCATTCTCACTTTCACGCCCGGCTTGACTGTGGAGAATGGATTGGAGACGGGCCGGCAGACCCCCATTAGCGAAATAAGCCCCTAAGCTGCTCTCCCTCCAAAACGCTTTTAAACGTTCCACATCTTTTACCCAGAAAATCCGGCCCGGCTTCAAGAACCAGGCCGCCACCCCCAAAATAGCAAACACCAGGCTGATCAGCGGCGCTACCCAGTGACCTGCCGCACCCCGTTCGGCCAGGGATGAAGCCGGATACATCATAGCCAAAATGGTGTAACCAATGTAACCTACCAGGCCAATGGCTACGGCCACCAGGGTCGGGCGGATGCGTTCCTCTAACGAAAAACGATCTCCACCCAAGGTAAAAGCAATGCCTCCAATCAGGATCATGCCTACCAGCGAATAAAACAGGTCAATAAAGGATACAGGTTTTGGCGGCGGAAGTGGCACCAGGGCGGGGGTGGGGACGGGCGTGGGGGTTATGGTCGGCGTATTTTCCACGGTAGGGGTCATGGTGAAAGTAGACGTGGGGGTAGAAGTCTCTGTAGGAGGTGGGGTAGGGGTAATGGTAGGCGTGGGAGTGTTAACAATGCCGGGGCCAATGTCAAAAGGAACGGCCTGAGTGGCCAGGTCGCTTGAGGCGCTTACCTGCAAAGGCGTGTCCCGGTCTTTGACAATGGTGATTTCGGCCACGCCACTCACGGTGCTGGTTCTCAACGGTTCCAGCGACAGCCCTTCCAATGGATAGAATCTAAAAAAATCTACCGGCGTGCCATCGGGCACCGGGTGGCCATTTTTATCAACAATCACACTGGTGCGGAACAGAATACTCTCGCCCACGGCCAAATCTAAAGAGGTGCGTGGTTCGGGTTGTTCTTCCAGGGGATTAATGTTGCCGTCTTTGTCAATAGTTTGCACCGGTTGCAATTGGATAACCTGGGTCGGGTCGGGATTGAGATCAAGGGGGCCGAGGGCCGGTATTCTCACCGGCGAAGCGCCAACCGGCTCAAATTGCTGAAACAGCAGCCGGGCGGCGGCTTCCAGATAATCGCGTCCTCTACTGTAAAAGCCGTAGTAAGCGGTCAATTGACTGATCTCTGTTTCGTCTAAAAAATAAGGGGCGTCAAAGGCAAACAACACCAGCTTTTTGTTGCGCAGGGTATCGTAGCGCTGACGCAGGAGTTCTCTAACTGCATCAGATTGGGGATATTTTTCGCTATTGATATCAAGCATAACAAAGATGATCCAATTGGCGGCTTCAATCCTGGCTTGGGTGACAGTGCTACCGAGCGGGGCTTCTTCGGCCAGCATTGCTTTTAACTGGGTAAAACTAAGGCTGGTGATTTGTTCCGGCTGTATTTGCCCGGTGGCTTCCGGGCCAAACAGTTGCAAAATAATTTCCTGCAAAGCCGTTGTCCCAACCAGGTCAAACTCAGGACAAGTGGGGCAATCCTGGGCCTGCCGGTTGTCGGTAAAAATGAGAATACTCTCGCCAGGCTGGGGGGGGTCTGGGAGAGGGTCTACCTCTGCTTGAGTCATTGGCGTAATCAGAGTGACGCCGGCTTGCACAATTTGATCAAGGTCTATGGCCCGCTCATTTAAGAGGGCCAAATCTTCTACCTGTTTTTGCGGATTGGTTTCTAACAGGTTTGGGCCGTACAGTTTTAGTTTGGCTTTGATGATGCGCTTGACCGCTTTGTCTACCGCCGCCTGGAAATTAGGGTCCCCGGCGTATTTTTCTTGAAAAAAGCCAATGGCATTTTTGATATTGACCATTTGGTTTTCAGGTTTATTGGCAAAGGAAAAATTGGTCAGCAGCAAAATATCGCTGCCGGCCAAAAAGGCATCTTGGGCCAAACGCCGCGCGGGAAAATTATCGCCGGTAGTAATCCCTTCCAGCGCAGCCGGTGCGCCCAATGGCGCGCTGACAATCAGGCCACCGGCTTCACGCCAGGGCACAAACTCTTTCAAAGCCAAAATAGTGGGCAGGTTTCTGGCATCCAGGCTGATGGGCACATTGCCCCGCAAACCCTGGTAGCGGACATGGGCCGTCATCAAACCATCCGTTAAACCAGCCATGTCTTGCGGTTTTTCCGGGTCAAGACGGGTTACCCGGAAAAAAGGGCGTAATTCCGTTTCACGCAAATCATCCAACGATTTTAAAATGGTGGGTACGCCCTGGTTGATCTCCCGGTCGCTGCTGCCAAAGCCGGGAAAATGTTTGGCAACGGTGAGCACCTGGTTGGCGCTGCCCTCGTGAACCCCATTAATATAAGCCTGGCCCATTTTGCCCACCCAAAAGGGATGTCCCCCAAACGTGCGCGTCCCCAACGACCCGCCCCGTTCCGGGCGAGGATTGTCCAGAACGTCTAACGAGGGGCCAAAAAGCATATTAACGCCCAATAGCGATAACTCTTGGCCCACGGTCTGGCCGATTAAACGAGCATTTTCTGGACTCCAGGTTGCCCCCAGAGCCATTTGATTTGGGATGTCAGTCAGGCCGCCCCGAATTTGAGTATAGGGGAAGCCATTCCCTTCATGGCCAACCGCAATGAACAGAGGCAGGGGCGGGTAAGTTTTAACGGTGGGCGTGGTGGTAGAGGTTGGGGTAAGAGAGGCAGTGGTGGCAAGGGGTGAGGTGATGACCAGAGTAGGGGTAATTATTCCGCTTTCGGTCAAAGAGGGGGGCGCTTCTTGGGCCAGCGTTTGCAAGGCATTGGTCAGGGCCAACACTTGCAAGGGGGCATCCGGGTTGTTGGTGAAATTTTTATTTTGAGCGGAAAGCACAACGCCGCCAATGCGATAGGTTTGAATCAGTTCAGCCAGGTCAGAATCAGGGCCTACGTCGGCGCCATTAAAGGAGACCATAAAGAGTTGTCCGACTCGCTCGGTGGGGGTTAAGGCCAGAAATATTTCTTCAACAACGGGAGCAAAGGTGCTATCAGTCTCCTGGGCTACGGTCGGAGAGGTTAAAAAGAGAGTCAGCAGCAAGACGGCAACGACCAAGATATAAGATTGTGGTTTAAGGGCAAGTCCGGGCACCAAAAATATTCCCTGATTTCGTAAAATGATTTGGGATAAAGTATACCGCCGATTAGGTGTGTCGTCAACACACACTTAATTTCCTTTCCCAAAGATTCTCAGGGATGAAGGTTTAAGCCGTTGCTGGCGTATAATTAAGTCTCAACAGATTTATGAGGGGGGAGGAAGATTTATGAGGGGGGAGGAAAGAAGACCTATCATGAAAAGAAAAAACCAATCGGATTTTAAACTGTGGTCAAACTGCGGTAGGCTCCCATGACGCCCTTACAATCTTTATATGCCGATGCCATGTTCCGGTTGTCAAATTTAACCTGGCTGGAAGGGCTAGATTTACTGCTGGTCAGCATGGCCTTTTTTGTGTTACTCAACTTGATCCAGCGAAGCCGGGCCGGTTTTTTATTGCGCGGCACGCTGGCCCTGGGCGCGCTCCTGCTCATTGTCACCATTGTCTTGCCCCTGCCCGCCTTTGATTGGCTGGTGCGGGTTTCCCTGATTGCCCTATTGGTAGGCACGCCCATTATTTTTCAGCCGGAACTACGCCGTTTATTGGAACGTTTGGGCCGCAATACGGCCATTGGCCGGGCCGTGCGGCAGACGGCCACAGAGTCGATCTTGGCCAGGTTAATGCCGGCGATTGAAAACCTATCCAGAAGTAAAACCGGGGCCTTGATTGTTTTAGAGGGCAACGACTCGTTGCAGGAGATAGTGGAAACCGGCATCCCTTTTGACGGTCAGGCCACCGGCGAGTTACTTCAATCCATCTTTTATCCCGGCACACCCCTACACGATGGCGCGGTGATTATTCGCGGCGATCAGATAACGGCCGCCGGCTGCGTATTGCCGCTCACCCAAAACCCCCTCCCCGCCGAACGCCGCCTGGGCACGCGGCACCGGGCCGCCGTGGGCCTTTGTGAAAACTACGACGCCCTGGTGATTGTGGTGAGTGAAGAAACAGGCGAGATTTCGGTGGCGCGTGACGGCCGCTTGTGGCGCCCCCTCAAAAGCACCACTCTGCGGGAACAGGTGTTTAATTTTTATGCGCCTCTTACTGCTCAACCATCCTCCCTGTCGCTGCGTCATTTTATTCTTCAACTCTGGCCACAGTCCGGCCAACCATCCTTGTTGCGCCGCCTTTGGCCATACTTTAACCTTATGTTGATTTCTCTGTTGTTGGGGGTGGCGGCCTGGTCGTTTGTGAGTGAGCAGACCAATCCGGCGCGGCGGTATAGGGTGGATAATATCCCCCTGCGGGTGGTGGATTTGCCGGTCAACAGCGCCCTGATGACCCCCCCGCCGGCTACGGTATCGGCCATAGTGCAAGCCACGGCCGAGGTGGGTTTGACCCTTCGCCCCGCCAGTTTTCAGGCGGTTGTCTCTTTAAAGGAGGCCTTGCCGGGCTTGCAACATTCGCCTATTCAGGTCAATTCCGGCGCTGCCTCGGTGCGGGTATTATCGGTAGACCCTCCCATCCTGGATCTGGAGATAGCGCCGGTTATCAGCAAAACCCTGCCTGTGGCCATAGATTTGCCCGATCAACAAAACCTATCGCCGGCCTACAGAATCACGGGCCAACCTGCCGCTGTGCCGGCGCAAGTTCAGGTGAGCGGGCCGGAACCGCTGGTAGAAGCCGTCAGCCGGGTTCGCACTTCCGTGTCTTTGGCCAATGCGGGGGCGTCGCTGCAAGAAACCCGCCCCTTGCAGGCATTAGACCAAGATGGCCGTGAAATGACCGGGATCAACCTGGAACCCGCCCAGGTCCGGGTCAATATTCCCATCCAGCAGCGCGCCAACGCCCGCGACGTGGGGGTTCGGGTGGTGCCCAGCGGTCCGCCGCCCTTGGGCTACTGGTTAAGCGGCCTGAACGTTAGCCCGGCCAGTGTGGCCCTGCAAGGCCCGCCGGAACGTTTGGCGGAAATAGGCGGGTTTATTGATACCGTGCCCATAAACATCAGCCAGGCCTTTGGCAACCTGGAAACTCAGGTTCCGCTTGACTTGCCGGCCGGGGTGCAGGCTTTGGATACCAACAACGGCAGTGTAGTGCGCGCCGTAAACGTCACCGTCCAGATCAAGGCTCGCACCGGGGACCTGCTGGTTGCCCGCCCGGTGGAATTGCCCGGCCTGCCGGCGAGCATCACGGCTACCCTCAAGCCTCCCACCGTAGACGTGCTGCTCAGCGGGCCGTTGCCTACGTTGCAGCAGATCGAGAACGACCCCATCTTGATCCGGGTATGGGTGGACCTCAACGGCCTTACGCCAGGCGAAAATGTTGAACTTGTGCCCAGTATTATCACGCCCGATGGCATCCGGGCGCAGCTTATGCCGCCCGCAGTGCTGGTCACAATGTCCAATAATGCTTATACCTGGCAAGAAAGATAGCCGGTTCAGGTAATCGGCTTTTTGGCCGGTAGACCGGGCCGGCGCGGATATTGTTTTGGCGTGGGTTTTTGTTTATGAATAACCACCAGGTGGCGTTCGGCCTCCAGCCCCGGCACGTCAACGGGCAAAATCTGGCCCATCTGGCCGCCTAAAATCCCCAGGGCCTGGACCGCTGTTCTGACTTCAACGGCGGGATGCCGGCCTTTTTGGACAATCACCCGCCCCCCCACTTTGACCAAAGGCAAGGTGTATTCGACCAGCATAGGCAGCGCGGCCACGGCCCGAGCTACGGCCACGTCGTACTGCTCGCGGTGTGCGGCCTGCTGACCGGCCTCTTCGGCGCGAGCGGTCAAAACGGTTACGTTGTTTAATTGCAGAAGATCAACTAAATGTTGGAGAAATGCGGTTTTTTTGGCGGTTGATTCCAGCAGCGTCAAGTGTATCTCGGGCCGGGCAATTTTGAGGGGCAGGCCGGGAAAACCCGCGCCCGCGCCCACGTCAATGATAGAAAGATCTGGGGGTAAGTTTGGCAAAACCAGGCAAACAGAGAGCGAGTCGAGAAAATGTTTCACCGCAATTTCTTCCGGCGCGACAATGCGGGTGAGATTGACTTTCTGATTCCAGGCAATGAGTGCCCGGCTGTATTGGGTAAAAGCGTTGAGTTGGGTATGGGTGAGAAAAAGGTTGAATGACTGGGCGTTATCATAAAGAAGTTGTTGCATTTTGGTAAATATCAATCCCTATAATTCATTCAAACCTGTGACTTTTCTCCCTCGTTACTTTTATCCGGTCAAAATCCCGCGCCACCGTGGTGTTGGGAAAAATAGCGCGCGCTTCGTCCTCTACGTCTTGGTCACGGTAGCGGCGGGAGAGATGGGTTAAGTAGAGCCGCTGCACGTTAGCCTGGCCGGCCAGTTGCGCCGCCTGGGTAGCGGTGATGTGGCCAAAACGGTGGGCCATTTCTGCCTCTGCATTGAGATAGGTGGCTTCAATGATCAGGGCATCGGCATTTTGGGCAACTTCCAGCAAATCATCCGTGCGCCCGGTATCGCCTACAAAAACCAGCTTGGCCCCGGGCACTGCCGGCCCCAGCACCGCATCGGGCTGAATCACCTGGCCGTTGGCCAGGGTAACGGCTTTGCCGGCCACCAATTGCCGCCGTTCCGGGCCAACGGGCACGCCCAGGGCTTCGGCTTTATCGTTTAAAAAGGGGTGGCGCACTTTTTCTTGAAATAAAAAACCAAAACAATCCGCGCCCCGGTGGGTTACCGGGAAGGCGCTTAATTGAAAGGCGTCATCCTCAAAAATAAGGCCGGGTTTAAGGGAAATGAACTTGAGTTTGAGGGATAATTTATCGGCGCGCAGAACCACTTTGAGCAACAAATCTTTAACGCGGGCCAGGGTGGCCGAACCGCCATAGATTTCCATAGAATCAATGGCTTCCCAGCGGCTAAAGGTGGAAGCCAGCCCTCCCAGGCCCAGAATGTGGTCCAGGTGGCCGTGGGTGAGCAATATTTTATTGAGCCGTTTGAAGCCCAGGCCGCTGCGCAAAATTTGGCGTTGAGTGCCTTCGCCGCAGTCAATCAAAAAACGATGCTCCCGGTACAACACTATATTGGCCGAAAGCCCGCGCTGAATGGACGGGGCTGAAGCGGAGGTGCCAAGAAAGATAACTTCAAACATGCGTCAGGTGTTCCTTTTTGGATAATGCATTTTGGCGGATGGCCTACGTAAAACCCCAAAATGCGCAAGGCGAATACTATTTACCGCGGAATATCGTTGCGGGTCAGCCACAGAATATCAGCAGATTTGAGCAGGATAACCTGGTCGGGCAAAGGGTCCAAATCCGAGGGCTGCATATCGGCTTCGCCCTCGTACTTTGGCGGGCTGGGCCGGCGGGAGATGCGGCGCAAAGCCAATTCAACGGTGTTTTCTTCATCGCCTACCAGCCGCATCTGGTAGAGGTCGCCTTCAAAGTATTCGCCGTTACGTAATTGAATCCTGAGGTGGGGTGGAATTAAACCAAGTTGGAGCGGCTCGATTTGGAGCATGGTGTGCCACAGCAGAAAAGGTTCCGGCGGGTCTTCGCCCATAATTCTTTTCCACCAGCGCGGGCGGCTGGCCCCGGTGCGAGACCCCAAAAAGGCCGCAAAACGGCGGGCCAGCACCAAACTAAAGGCCAGATAAAGAATAGTAAAAAAGATGATCAGGGCTGAAATGGGCAAAGGATAGTTGATAAGCGGAATAGTTGGGTCAATATAAGTGTTGAGATAAAGTATATTGCCGGTAATGGCCCAGAAACCCAATAAGCCCAAAGCAATGCCGGTGAACAACGTGGCATGGATAATGGCGCTGCCAATAACGGCCAGCACAAATTGGGCAAAAGCGTTGGGGGCAGCATAGTAGCGCGGGCGATAGGCCATATAAGTGCGCATGTACAAAAAACCGGGCGCAATAAAAAAAAGCAATAAAACAATGCCTTCAATATTCAGGTTCAGGCTCATTGGTTTAATCTTTCAGGCATATTGGCAATTTATTTTTTTCTGTATTTCTGTAAGGGCCAGGGCGATAGGTCCGGGGTAAATTTTACCGGCTGCAAAGCCGCAGCCGCCTGGATAGCGTTATTCTGATTTTCCTGTACTTTCTCCAATATCTTAAAAGCTTCGCGCACCACTTCCCGAAGACGTTTAAGGTTTCCGGCCACTTTACTCTTGTCAATAAATTCAAAAGCCTTATATTTCTCCTGAGCCTCTTCCTGCAAAGCGCGTTCTGGGTAGCCGGTGAGCACAATTGAGTTAATGCGATGTTCGGCCAATTGTTTTAACAACTCCATCCCCTGGCGGTCATTCTCGTCTGTGGGGCTGAGGCGCAGGTCAACAATCACCAGCTCCGCTTCTCTTTTACGAATCACGTCCATAGCGGCCTGGTAATTATCAACAGTTTTGACCTCATAGTCGCTTTTTAAAACGTCTTGTAAGATTGCCCGCCAATCGGGCACATCATCAACCACTAAAATACGTTTGCGCATCATGTGTTCTCCAATAATTTTATAACCAGTAATACCTTACCCAGCCATCTTACCCTATTCTGTCCAGGAACGCAACGGCGGGGGGTGCGGCAAGGGGTTGCAAGGCAGCGTTACGGTAAAGGTTGTGCCCTGGTTGGGCTGGCTCTCAACCGTAATTTCGCCGCCTTGCTGCTCTAAAAAGGTTTTGACCCACCACAAACCAAAACCCAGGCCGCGCGGATTGGTGGTATAGAACATATCAAAAATCTGGCCGAGTTTATCTTTGGGAATGCCCGGCCCATTATCGGTTACCTGCACAGAAACGCAGTTGCCCACCGCAAAGGAAGCAATGCGGAGCAGGCTGACGGTTTGGGTCATGGCCTGGACAGCGTTGGTGATTAGCTCTACAAAAATGTCTACCAATAAATCGCTGGTATTTACAGCCGGCAAGTCGGGGTCCAGGTGGCACACTACTTTGATATTGGCCGGGATTTCAATAGAGGCCAGCGCCCGTTTCACCAATTCGTTAACCTCTTGCGCCTCCGCCGGTTGGTGGCGAAAACGGCGCAACAGGGCCATGGCCAGGTCAACGGTGTAAAGGGTGTTGCGCTCAATGCGGCCCAAATTTTCGTCAACTTCTTTTCTCAGGTCAGGGGACATGTCCACTTGCTGCAACAACTCGGCCAGATATTGGGTGGTCATCGGCACCAAAGCGGTAGTGTTATTGATGCGATGGGCCAGGTTGCCGGCCGCCTTACCCAATACGGCCCACCGCTCGGCGGCAATACGCCGGGCCTGGGCCTCCCGGAGCGCCGCATTGCTTTGCATTAAGGCCGTATATTGCTGGGCGTTTCTCAGGGCAATGGCGGCAGAGGCAGCCACCAGCAGCAGCAGTTCAACATCCCGCTGGCCAAAATCGCCTTCCTTTTTGTTGAGCAATTCCATCACGCCCAAAATCTTGCCCTCGGCAATGAGGGGGACGGCAATGAGTTTTTTGGTGGTGAAGCCGGTCAAGCGGTCGGCCACGGGAGACCAGCCGGGGTCTTGCTGGGCATTGTTGACAAGATGGGGGATGCCGGTTTGGGCCACCGTGCCAATAATGCCTTCGCCAAAGGGCATCAAAAAGTCGCGCAAGGTTTTTATCTCGTGACCCTCGCCGTCGTAAGCGGCCTGAAAAATCACCCCGCCTTTTTCTTCCGACACCAGGGCCAGGGAGCCGCACTCGGCCTCAAAAATCTCGGCGGTGCGCTGGATGAGCAGGCGAGGAATTTGTTCCACATCCAGGGTGCTGGAAACCAACCGGCTCACGTGATTGATAAGTTTGAGATCGCGGCTGAACTCTTTGGTGGTGGCATAAAGCCTGGCGTTTTGAATGGCAATGGCGGCCCAATCGGCCAGCGCGGACAAAAGCTTCTGGTCGTCGCCGGTGAAAGCCCGCGTCTGGCGGCGATTATCAACCCCCAGCACGCCAATCACCTCCGGCCCCACTTTCACCGGCACATTCACCAAAGAATAAACGGTTAAGCCGGTTTTTACCTTCAGGCTGTTGCTATCCCTGGCCAGGATAATCGGTTCGCCGTTTTTGACCACCTGGCCGGAAATGGAGTCGTTAACCCGGATGCGGAAATCCTGCGTGGCCTCAATTCCCAAATTGGTCTGCGCCCGCAGGTACAGGTCGCCGCTGGTTTCATCAACCAGGAGCAAATAAGCTTCATCGGCCCCGGCCAACTTGACCGCAGATTTGACCAGCAGGCTGAGCACGGCCTCCAGGTCCAGCAGCGCGGTGACGGATTTGCCAATTTTAAACAGGGTTTCCAACTCCTGAACTCGCTGCGTAAGCTGCTGGTTGGCCTCCACCAACTCGGCGCGTTTGGCCAAAACCAGATCACTGGTGGAGGGGGGGCTGGCCAGCGCAGAATGAATAACGGAGGCCAATTCGGCGGGCGTAAAGGGTTGATTGAGCCAGCCAATGATGTTTGGATAATTAAAATCCCTATCCGGGCCAAACGATTTCCCGTTGGCTCCCACCAATACCACTGGCAAATCAACCTCTTGCGCGGTCAATTGGGCCAAAAGCGTTGAAGCCGGGGGGTCGGCCAAATTGGCATTGAGCACCACCAAATCAAGCCGGGTGGTTTGCAGAACGGCCAGGGCCGCCTGCCCGCTGGTTTGATGACGCACCACCAGGCCATATTGTTTTTCCAGGCTAACGCGCAAAGAGGCATCGTCGGTGGGAGCAATAATTAAAATACGAGGATTTTTACCGCCAGATGGCATAACTACCCTTCAATCACCATAAAGCCGGATGAGATTGTTTTCCGGTTCAATTTTAGCTACCGGGCCAAAAAATTGTTCAACCACCCAAAGGTTGGTGCGCGTGTGTTCAGAAATCCGCTCGGTTGATAAAACAGCCGGGTGGCCGCAGAGCGCCAGCGGCAAAATAAGTTGATCGGCCAGATGTTCGTCCAGCGCCGCGCCGCTGCGCTGAAAGGCCAACAAGTGCTGCACGGCTTCTTGGGCCACTTGTTCCGACCACAGATTTCTCAACCCGGGCACAGGCGTAAAAAATGTTTCTGGCCCCGGCAGCCGCGGCCAGGATTCCGCTTCGGCAGGGGTATTGGCCTCACTATTCCGACCCGGAATCTCAACTTTTATTTTTAAGGCAAATGGGTTGAGCCAAAATGGTGGCCAGGGTAACAGCCGTGCGGAGTATTTGGCCGCCCCCTTCACCGTAAACGCCGTCAATGGTCAGCATTTTATCTCTTTTTAGTTTAATTATACCACAAGCCGGAAGCAGAATCGAGATAACCAGATGGGCCGTTTTTAAATTGCTGTTGGAATTTGCAGAAATTCAGTCCTTCAGTAACATATATTTGGTTAGGGCAAATGCCCACTTTTTGGGGTTGATAAAATAGGCCCCTGGCATGTACTATAAAGAAAGGGAATATTGCTAAACTATGGCGTCAGAAGCCGTTGTCCTCGGCCAGGCGTTGTCAAAGAAAGAAGGGAACAAAAAAAGTTATTGTATGTTTAACAAGGAGATGATATTCCTGATGAATACGCAGTCACAAAATTCGATTACCCAAAAGCTAACCGAAGTTATTGACTGGCTCACTCAGAAGCGTTGGTCAACTGCGTCGCCCCAAACAACAGATGATTTATATCCAGAAATCAAACAATTGGAAAAAGCACTGTCTAACGCCCCTACCCGACCGACCCGGATTGTGCGTAATAAGGTTGAGTTGTTGGAGCCGGTTACTGAACAACAGAAAATCTTGGATATGGCCGGCTAACCCGGCCTTCACAAAAAAGATAACATAACAAAATCCCGCCGAAAGCTCAGGCGGGATTTTATTTAGCCGCCACGTTTTGACCTAAAGTTTTCACTCTGAAGCAATGGTATATCCCCGGCGAGGAATAGTTAAAATAAATTCCGGGTTGCCGGGATCAGCTTCAATTTTCTGGCGCAAATTTTTAATGTGCATGCGCACCAGGTCGGGGCTACCGCTCTCCGAAGGATAGTCCCAAACCTCTTGCAACAAACGCTCACTGGTAAAAACTTCTTGGGGATGCATCATCAAATGGTAGAGCAAATCAAATTCAATGGGGGTTAGTTTGGCCTGTTTTTTGCCCGTGGTTACCTGATAGCTGTTCCGGTTAAGCACAAGATCGCGGATTTGAATGTTGGCGCTGGTCAGGGAAACAGGCGGGGCGACTCGGCGCAGGATGGCCTTGATGCGCAGTTGGAGTTCTTCCAGGTTGAAGGGTTTGGTTAAATAATCATCGGCCCCGGCCCGAAAGCCTGCCACCCTATCTTCTGGCCGGCCCAGGGCCGTTAAAAATAGAATGGGGATATTGGCCAGGGTCGGGTCAAGCCGCAATTGGCGACAGGTTTCAAAACCATCCATATCTGGCATCAGCACATCCAGCACAATGAGGTCTGGCGGATGACGTCGAACTTGTTTCAGCGCTTCCACCCCACTATAAACCACAAAAACTTTGTAATGATGACGCAAACTTGCTTCAATAGATTTAGCCACTTCTACGTCGTCATCAACAACAAGGATTCGTGGTAGAGGGGTTTCTGTTGCTGAAGACATAGTCATAACAATTTTTCCTCTCCAGGAGCCCCAGGATTATTGTTAAAGAATGGCTATCTTCTCTTCTGTAACCGCACTATTTTGAGAGATACCTTACCTGGAGTTCCCCTAAACCTTTGACCAACGCTGTGCCGGTATTATAACATAAGGTCGTCGCCGCGCCAATCACCCAAAAGGCTATCCCAAATTTAACTTGGGATTAATTTATAAATGATACGATGGCCTCACTCAAAGTAGAGTAAAATAGGAGTAAAAATTATTTAATAACCTGAGTTCGGGATAACTAAATGAAGTCAGGGAAAAGAGCTAATTGTTCAGGAGTAAGCTTAAGGGCAGGCTTCTTTTC
>JAFGDY010000297.1 GCA_016931895.1 Anaerolineae bacterium | reverse complement strand
TTGCAGGCGAGTTTCTTGGAGATTTCTCGCTTATTCTTCGCTCGAAATGACATTTAAACGTCCAACTGCGTAACTCATATAAAGGTTAAATTAAAGGCCGATAAGGTTTGGTCAACCCTTCCGGCCCATTTATTGCAAAATTGGTCAAGGAGGACTGCAATTCTATGAAAGAAGTGGTTATCATTGATGGTATCCGGTCGCCGGTGGGCAAACATAACGGCGCGCTATCCAGCGTGCGCCCCGACGACCTGTTGGCAGAAGTGTTGAAAGCGTTGGTGACCCGCACCGGCCTTGATCCCGCCCTCATTGAAGACATTTACATGGGCTGTGGCAACCAGGCCGGGGAAGACAATCGGGACGTGGCCCGAATGTCGGCCCTGTTGGCCGATTTTCCGGCAGAAGTGCCCGGCGTTACCCTCAATCGCAACTGCGCCTCGGCTTTGGAAGCGGTGAACCAGGCCGCCAAAGCCATCCTCGTTGGCGAGGGCGATGTGTTTATTGGCGGCGGCGTGGAATCAATGAGCCGCGCGCCCTGGTCTATGCCCAAACCGGAGCGACCCCAGCCGGTGGGACACCCCCAAATTTGGGATACCACCGTGGGCTGGCGCTACTACAACCCCAACATGGAGACGCGATATCCCATTATCAGCTTGGGCGAAACCGCCGAAAACATTGCCGAGGAAATGAGCATCAGCCGCGCCGACCAGGATGCCTTTGCCCTGGAAAGTCACCGGCGGGCTGTAGCCGCCATTGAAACCGGTAAATTTAAAGACGAAATCATCCCCATTGCTGTGCCCCAACGCAAGGGCGACCCTCTGATCGTGGACACCGATGAGCATCCCCGCTATCGCCTTGAAAATGGTCATTACGTGCTGGATACCAGCCTGGAAGTGATGGCCAAACTGCGGCCTGCTTTTCGCAAAAACGGCACGGTCACGGCCGGCAACTCCAGCGGTATCAACGACGGCGCCGCCGCGCTCCTGCTGATGAGTCGAGAAAAGGCCGATGAGTTAGGGCTAAAACCAATGGCGTGCTGGCTGGGGTCAGCCGTGGCCGGCGTTGACCCCGGCGTGATGGGGTACGGGCCGGTCCCCGCTACCCAAAAAGTTCTCAAACGGCTGGGCCTGAACCTGGACGACATCGGCCTCATTGAACTCAACGAAGCCTTTGCGGCCCAGGCTTTAGGCGTTATGCGCAAATTGAGCATGCGTCACGACATCACCAACGTTAATGGCGGCGCTATTGCCCTGGGCCATCCCACCGGCTGCTCCGGGGCGCGTATCCTGGTCACGCTGCTGCACGAAATGAAGCGTCGCGCCCCTGGTGAGAAACGTCCCTACTACGGACTGGCCACCTTGTGCGTGGGCGTGGGCATGGGCGTTTCTACCGTGGTGGAATGGTTGGATGAATAAAAATTTCTACATGCCCGTGAACTATTTTTTAGGAGATGAAGTGATGACAGACATACAACGCCCGCTCACCGGCATTCGCGTGATTGGGTTGGAACAATACATGAGCGGCCCCTACTGCACCATGCTTTTGGCCGACACCGGGGCCGAGGTGATCAAAATCGAGCGGCCCGGTTCGGGCGATCCTCGCCGGGCGATCCCGCCTTTTTTTGAAAAGGATGGGGTGAAAAAAGCCGGCGGCTTCATTGGCTACAATCGTAATAAAAAAAGCCTGGCCCTCAACTTGCGCGACGAGGCCGGACAGGCAGTGTTACGCAAACTGGTAGGCGTGTCGGATGTGGTGGTGGAAAATTTGCGGCCCGGGGCAATGGACAAAATGGGCCTGGGGTATGAACATCTCAAAACCCTCAATCCGGGCCTGATTTACGCCATGATTTCCGGCTATGGTCGTTTGCCCGGCTACCAGAGCGCCTACAGCAATTGGCCCGCCTTTGACATTGTGGCCGAGGCCATGAGCGGCGTGATGGACCTGATTGGCTTTGCAGACAAACCGCCTACCTACACGCTGTACGGCATGGCCGATGTCTACTCAGGCATGATTGCCGCCTACGGCATTATGCAAGCCCTGTTTATGCGCCAGCGCACCGGTCAGGGGCAACTGGTTGACGTGTCTATGCTGGATAATATGCTGGCGCTCAACGAACGGATGGTTACGCTCTACTCCACCACGGGCCAGGAACCCAAACGGGGCAAGTTGGAACATCTCTGGCCGCGCGGCGCGTTTCAGTGTAAGGATGGTTACGTGGCCCTCAACGTGCCGGATGATATTGTGTGGCAGCGATTGGCCACGGCTATTGGCCGCCCCGATCTGGTAGACGATTCCCGCAGCGCCACTGCCCCCAAACGCGCCGCTAACGCCGATTTTCTGCAACCCATCATCGAGGCGTGGCTGGCCGACAAAACCCGGGCCGAAGTGGTGAAAACGCTCAACGCCGCCGGGATGCCCACCGCCCCGGTCTACACCGCCAAAGATGTGTTTGAGGATGAGCATTTCCGCATCCGCCAAATGCTGGTTGAGATAAACGACCCGGAGGTTGGCCCGCATACGTTTGCCCGCACCACGCCGCATCTTTCGGCGGCGCCGGAGATTCCGGCCAATCCGGCCCCCAAACTGGGCCAACACACCCGCCCAATTATGCAGAAATTGGGCTACAGCGCCGGTGAGATAGATAAGTTGGCCGAAGAAGGGGTGATTGGGGTGAGTGATTGACCAATTCAATAATGGCAAACTACACCGGCCTGTGTTCGTTACTTTTGATGAGCTTCTGTTGATTCGCCTCCAACCTGGCCACCCGTTTGACCAGAAATTCCAGCCATAGCAGAATCTGCCCTACCGCCTGCTCGGTAGTTATCTGTTCCCGCTCCCAACGTTTGATGAGTTCCGGTAGGTCATAATGTTTCTGTTCCATGTGAGGTTTCCTTTTTGTTTTCTACACGGTTACGTGTATCATCAATTAAAAATATAAGCGAGCCATAACCCGCTTCTTGTCAATGCTTAAAATATAACACGAAACCGTGTAGATGTCAAGTCTCAATCTTTTGTTTCGTTCGTATCTACCTTATAGAGATAACCAATATTCTCCGCAATCATTTGCAGCAGTTTGGCCGTGGAGCGATGAGAAGTATGAATACCCAATTCCCAATCGCTGACGGTTTGTTGGCGCACGCTCAAACGGTCGGCCAGTTCTTGCTGGGTCCATCCGGCAAATTCGCGTAACGCCTTGATTTGCTCCCCCGTCCATTCCGGCGATTTCCGCGCCGGCGTCACCCGGTAAGAGATCCGGGTCGGGCGAAAGACAACGCACTTGGTTTCAAAGTCAATATCATCAATCAGCCATTTGGCCTCTTGCCAGGCGCGCCCCTGGGCCGTTTGGGTATTCGACCACCAAGCGCGGGTGGTGTAGGCCCGGGACGGCAAAGGTTTGCCCAGAATTTCCTCCACTTCGGCAAAGCTCAACTCCAGCAAGCCGGAATCCGGCTGCTGTTGCAGGTATGCAAAAAGGGGGGCATACTTGCCTTCAATCATCTAAAAATAACTCCTCAACCTATTATGCGTAATTGTACCGGAGTATTTTTGCAAAGCGTGTTGCGTATTACGTGTTCCCTAAACGGAATATGCAATACGCAAGGTCTATTCAAGCCGGACGACGCCGGGCGCATTACGCATGATCCGTTCCTCACTAAGCCCGGCTTGTTCCTTGAGCCGCCGGCAAGCTCAAGTAAAAGATAATTCCTGCCCCGGCCTGCTCTTCGGCCCAAACCCGGCCCTTGTGCTTTTCGGCCAAACGCCGGACCAGAGGCAAGCCAAGCCCGCCTGGCCCCAACTGGCTGCGACCCGCCGCATCCGTTTTGATAATAAGCCGAAAATATTCTTCCAACTCCTGGCCCAAAACAACTACCCCCGGCACAGATACCCCCACGGTCACCTCTTGGCCATTACTGTTTGCCGTAACAATTACTTCTCCCATCCCCTTCAGCCGAAAGGCCAGGCCGAGTAACTCGCCCAACATCTGTTCTACCCGGCTGCTATCTGCTTGCAATAAGGGCAGCGTTTCCGGCAGGTCAACTGTTAGCTCAATCTGATCGGGTTTAGGCCAGTCAGAATCAGTGGCCATGATACAACGGCAGATTTGATGTAACGACACATCCTCGGTATTGATTTCCAGGCGGCCGGCATCCACTTTACTCAAATCAACCATGTTGTTGATCAAGCGCAAAAGATTCTGGGCGCTTTGGTTGATGGCCGAAATATCTTCTTGCTGAATATCCGTTAACGGCCCTTCAATTTCCTCCAATAACAATTCGGTAAAACCCAAGATGGAATTGAGAGGCCCGCGCAGATCGTGCGAAAGATGATACACTTCAAATAACGGTTCAGCGTCTGTGGCGCCCTGTTGCACCACCACTCTTTTAAGGTCGGGCGTAGTTTCTGTCATGAGAAGCTCCTGTTGAGATGTTTCCTTCACACAAATTCTACCACATCCGCCCGTTTTTCTCAATTGAGTTGATGAGACCCTGGAATCAGAATTGAAAATAAATAAACTCGGTTGTGCCAAAATAGCCAAAGGTGAAAATGGTAAAAATAAATACGTAATAAACCGCCCATCTTAGCCAAACGGGGCTGAGGGCCAGGGATTGTCTGATGCTACCCCGTCGCTGCCCCACTTGCACCGCCAGCAAGAAGATAATCATGACCAGCCCAAAAATGTAACCATAAAAACCTCCGGCCAGTCCATAATTGGTCTTTAATTCCAGTCCCACCAACAAATGACGGACAATGTAAAAAGCGTCGGCGATGGAGTTGGCCCGGAAGAAGATCCAGGCAAAGGAAACCAGGTTGAACGTTAGCCCCACCCGGATGAGTTTTTGAAGTAGAGGGGCGCGGTCAAGCCGCAAAAACTTTTCCAGGCCCGCCTGGAGGCCGGCGGTCCAAATAGAAACTAGCAGATACAGGCCGTGCAAGCCGCCCCACACCACAAACGTCCAGGCCGCGCCATGCCAGAGGCTGCTCAATAAAAAAACGACCATGAGGTTAAAATACCAACGCCCTTGGGTCACTCGATTTCCCCCCAGGGGAATATAAACGTAATCCCTGAACCAACTGGACAGTGAAATGTGCCAGCGCTGCCAGAATTCTCGGATGGATTTGGCAAAATAGGGCCGATTGAAATTTTGCATCAAATCAAAGCCCATCACTTTGGCCGCGCCGATGGCAATATCAGAGTAGCCGGAAAAATCGCAGTAAATCTGGAAGGCGAAAAAATAGGTGGCAATAATCAGGGGCATACCCGTGTATTCAGTGGGGTGGTTGTACACATCGTTGACAATCAGGGCCAATCTATCGGCAATAACGATTTTTTTGAAAAAGCCCCAGGCCATCAGGCGCACTCCGTCCGCCGCCCGCTGATAATTAAAGTGATGATGTTCAAAAAATTGGGGCAGCAAGCGGGTGGAGCGCTCAATGGGGCCGGCCACCAGTTGCGGGAAAAAGGCCACGTAGAGGGCAAAAATGCCCAGGTGTTTTTCCGGCTCTTTATGGCCCCGGTAAACGTCAAGGGAGTAACTGAGAATTTGAAAGGTATAAAAGGAGATGCCCACCGGCAGCAGCACCTGGAACACGGGCACATTGTAAAAAAGATTCAACTGATTAAAGATCGCCCGCAAAGAGTCGTTAAAAAAGTTGAAATATTTGAAGGCAAATAAAATGCCCAGGTTAGCGCAAAGACTGAGAATTAAGAGTTTTTTGCGGTTTGACTTTTCAGGGATTTTCCCCATGCGCAGGCCGGTAAAATAGCCAATCAAGGTGGAAACAACAATCAGGATGAGGTACTCGGCTTTCCAGCTCATGTAAAAATAATAACTGGCCGCCAGCAGCCACAACCAGCGATAACGATGCGGCGTGGCAAAATAAACCGCCACCACCAGGGGAAAGAAAATTAAAAATTCAATCGAATTGAATAACACGGGAGCATATCCTGGCCCACATCAAAAATTGGGCAAAATCACGGCAAAGGCAAACAAAACAGTTAGTTTACTACTTTCCAAATTTTTGGCAAAGCGTCGCCGGAACAGAGAGTCAATAAGATTACCCGCATCGCCGCAAGTTGACCGAAAAACTAAAGGACCATATACTTCATGTTTTATCAGCCCGGCTAAACCGGCTGTTAGAAATTGTCTGGCAGTAAGGCTATTTCTTTTTATGAAATTTGAACTTCATCATCTCTTCAAGTATGCTGGCCTGATTCTGTTTGGGCTGTTCGTGGGCGCGGCAGCCCTGGAAATTGGCCTGCGTTTAATCCCTGCGCAAACCCTGAACCTGCTCATTACCCGCCGCCCGCTGCGGTATCAATTGTATCAAATTGATCCCTACGTCGGCTGGCGGCTCAAGCCCAATGCCACCGCCCGTTACACCTTAGAAAGTGAATTTGACGTGCAGGTGCAAATAAATGCGCAGGGGCTGCATGATGTTGAACATGCCTACCCAAAACCGCCGGGCGTGTATCGCATTTTGATTCTGGGCGACTCATTTGCCGAGGGTCTTCACGTGCCCGTTGCCGCCGGTTTTCCCCAACGGTTGGCGGGTTGTTTAAATGAACACTATTCCCAACCCATTGAGGTGATCAACAGCGGCACCGGCTATTACGCCAGCGCGGAAGAGTTGTTCTTTTTGCAATACGAAGGACTGCGCTACGAGCCGGACCTGGTGTTAGTGGCCTTTTTTGTGGGCAACGATATTAATGCCTACGCTTCCAGAGAAACAGAAGACGGCTGGTTTGAGTCGTTGGGGGGATATTTGATTGAGCTGGATGAAACCGGCCGGCTCAAAAAAACGTGGGTGGATTGGCAACACCCCAGCCCTTATGAGCCTGTGCCAAAACTTGAATTATTTCTGCGGCGTTACTCCAAACTTTATTATGTTTTGAGCCATCGGGATTCTAAAATCAAGGAGTGGCTCGACGATCATGGGGAGGCATGGCTGACTAATTTTGGGCCGTTTTCTTCATCCCAGGAAGAAGCAGCCGCCGAGTCTTTTCAAAACGATCTTGACCTGATGCTCTACGTTTCCGGTTTTCCCGATAGTCCCCTTACCCCGCCCAAACTCAGCCAGGCCTGGGCCATCCTTGATGAAATCTTTTGGCAAATGCAAACAACAACCGCGGCAAATAACGCCGCCCTGGGAGTATTGCTCATCCCGGAACGGGCGCAAGCGGCGGAACGTTATTATCAAGAAGAATACAAAAAGTATGCCTCCCGGTATGATCTTAACACCGTTGACTTTAACTGGGACATTGCCGCGCCAAACAAGGCGCTAACTCAACTTTTTACCCAAAAAAACATCCCTACCCTGGACCTGCTGCCCGTGTTCAGGGCCTACGACACCCCCACTAAACCCTCTCTTTACTTTGAGCAGGACGCCCACTTCAACCAAACCGGCCACCAACTGACCGCAGACACCACCTGCCAATGGATCATAGAGCATAACTTTATCGTCCCGTAATATGGAGCAAGGTAGCAAAGGGGATGAGGGGTAAATCTTTGCTACACCTGCAACCTTGCTACTTGCTACCTTGTTACTTCAACCAGACCTATCACCACACTATCAGTTCCATCTGCCAGGGGCAGCCGTACCCCATCTTCCTGGCGATAAAGCCCTACCACCAACTGGTATCTACCTTCAGGCAAATCCTCCGGCAGAACCAGGGCGTGCCCATCATCCACCGTCCGTCCGGGCGGCCACCACGGCGTTGGATACGCCCCGGCTCGCGGCAAACCATCGTGCTGGGTTTTGATTTGACCCGCTTCATCCACTAAATGCACAAAAACCACATAATTTTCGGCCAGGGGCCGGTTTGTTTCCCAAAACAAGTTGACCGCCAGAGTTTCGCCGGGTTGGGGTTTTGGCGATGAGGTGCTGCACCCTTTTAAATTGATCCCATTCTGCCAGGCAGCGCCTACTTCCACCCAATTTTCCGGCCAGGAGTCCTGGCCCGGCTCAAGCCACACGGCGGGGGCAATGGTAAAGAGGGCAAGGACCGCTTCCAGCTTTTCCCCGGCCAGGGTAGTGGCCGGCATCGGTATTTCGGCTTCATCCAACAGGGTCACTTCTATCCTGGCCGCCAGGGGTGTCTCCAGGTCAGGGGCCAACTCAAACCGATGGGTCGTGGTAATCACTTCGCCCAACAGCCATTCTCTAACCGGCGGCTCGGCATCAAGCCGGCCCAAAGAAATACTGCGGCTGTCGGCCAGTTGCACCGTCAACCGGACCGGTTTGCTGATTTCTTTATCAAATTCATAATAATCCGTGCGCCAACTATCGGTGTTGCTGGCCCGGTTAAAGGGAATGGATACATCTTTGACCGGCTGCCAATAAAGCGTTAAGGTCAGGGTATCGCCGGGCCTGGGTTCAGGCGGCGCCAGTTGGTAAGCAGCCAGCCTGAGGCGGCCCGCATAAACTCTATCCAGCCGGTGAGCCGGAGGGGGAATGGTTTCCCCGGCAATGGCGTCAAAACGTTCAAGCTCCGGCGTATCCTGAACTTGGCCGCCGGCCGTGAGCCGGGCGGCGTGCCAGCCTGCGGGAAAGGGAAAAACTTCTATCGCCGCCGGGTCTAATTCTTCAAAAGAGGCCGGGGCCAGACCAAATTCCACGGTGTAGGTGCCGGGGGAAAATTTGGCAATATCAGGCCGGCACAAACTTTCCACAAAGTCGCCCGGCGCGCGAGCCTGGGTGATAAAGGCAGGGTCGGGCGGGCAGGGCGTCCACGCTGTAGCCAGGCCGGAACCCACCAGCCGCACGGCCAACTGCCGGTCCGCCGATAACCCCTGGTTTTCCCAGAGCAAACGCAGCCGGGGCGCACAACCTGATGCTTGACCGGCAGTGTGGCCTGTTTGTGCAGGCTTGTTTTCCCAACTGTAACCAAACAAGGCGGCCTGGCCGGGGATGACGCTCACCTGCGGGTTGGCCGGGGTGGAAAAGGGAATCGGATAAATCCAGGCGTAATCAATGCCACCCAGGGTAATCACTTTTTCGGGCGTACGGGCCTGAAAATAATCCAGAAAGCCGGGGCTGGGGTCCAATCTGCGTTGCACTTGCTGAATGTAAAGCACAATATAATCGGCCCTGGTCCAGCGACCGTCTGTGCCCAATGAGAACAACTCGCCCTTAAACCCTAACATGTTATGGGTGAAACGAGAACTCACCACCAACTCGGCGCTGTTGGGCTTAGAAGCCAAATAGGCGCCCACCTGGTCCATGCCCTCGCCCCAGCCAATGCGCATGGCGCGCTCGGCTGTTTGGCCGCCGCCGAACAGGGGATTAAAGTAAGAGAAGTAGTAAGGATGATGCGGCAGCACGGTGACGATTTGCAGCACCCCTAACCCGGCCAGCAAGCCCCCCCCGATCATCTGGATATAAATGGGTTTGCTCCCCGGCGACGTGGCCTGAAGTTTTAACTTAAGCGCCAGCCAAAAATAAACCAGCCCAATGGCGGCCAAAATATCCACGCTCAAAAAGATCGGCAGCAGGTACCGGTCTTGTTTATGGCTGCCAAAAGACATACTCAAGGCGTAAACCACAATATAAATTGCCAGGATGGCGCTGCCCGACCCCCACCAGGTTTGTGGCTCAGGCGCGTCACTCTTTGCGGTTGGCCCCCCGCCTTCCGGCGAGTTTTTCTTTTTTTTCGTTTGCCGCCGTAGCCCGGCCACGCCCGCGCCCACCAGGCCCAGCAGCGCGAGGGGCGTGATACGGAGTAAAAAAACCAGGGGATAAAAGAGAAATCCGGGGTCGGCGTCCTGGTAGGTTTCTCCTAAAAAGAAAACGTTGGCGCCTTCAGCCCCCGACATATGCGTGGCGTAATCATACACCTCGGCCAGGGTTTGCCCCGGCGCCACCCACATGGCTGGCCAGACAATCAGCCAGGTTAAACCGGCTGCCAAAACCCAAGCAGCTCCAAACCCAACCATCCCTTTCACGGGTCGAAAAATATCCCCAACAGCACGGCCATGCTTTATCTGCTGCCAGATATTTTTTACATCATCGGCATAAAGCCAAAGCGCGATAACGGCCACAGCGGGCAATAGCACCAGGGCTTGAATTTTGGTGAGCCAACTCAATCCGGCCCAGACCCCGGAGATGAGGACGTAACGAAAACGCCGCCGGCGGCCATAAAAAATCAAGGCCAATACCGAAAGCGTCATCAAGCCGGTAATGAGGGCTTCCGAGCGATTGAGCCGGGAGTCGCTAAGGTAAAAAGGGTCAAGCGCAATCAGCAGCCCGCCCAACAGCGCCACTTTTTTGCCAAAAAGTCGCCAAACTTGCCAAACAATGCTCAAGGCAATAACGGTATTGAGGATGACCAGGGGCAAACGCTGCTGGCTGAGAAACTCGGCGCGATCCCACTGGTGAAAAAGAAGGTACAGGCCCGGCTCGCCAATCCATTGCCCCTCAAGCACGGAGCGGCGGGCGGCTTCGCCAAAAATCCAGATGCTCTCGGCCCAGGCCGGCACAACGCCGGGATAGCCGTGGCCAATCAGCGTGCCGGCCAAATGGCCCTGGCTCAAGGCATAGGCAAAATCTTTGGCCCAGAGCCAACGGTCGGCCTCATCCACAATTAAATATTGGTTGAGGGCGGTCAAACGCGGCCAGATCATGAGCAAAATGAGGCCAAGCACAGCCGGCCAGATAAGCCAATTAAAATTTGAAATTCCGCTTTGCAGGTTTTGTCGCTTCAATTTAAATTCTCATAAAAGCAAAAAAGAATGGTTGCGCCAGCTTTAGTGAATTTGCAATGGCGGGTCTTTTTCTGAAACGGCGAATTCGGCAATCACCGGGCCTTCTTTAAATTGAAAAGCTGCCCACAGTTGATGGTCGCCCGGCGGCATTTCCGGCGGCAGGCTTAATATGCCGCGCCATTCAATAATATTATCCTGAACCCAAACTCCTTTAACTTCGGTCAAGGTCCAATGGCCCCACAAATCACCATCGGTCAAAGCCACGCCAAAGGTGGTATCCTCCGGCAAGGGGCCAAGAACACGCAGAAAAAGGGTAACAGCTAAATCGTCCCTGGATAGAGGTGCGGAATCTTGATCGCCCACTCTGGGGCCGGTTATTTTGTACGCCAACAATTGAGCCACGCCTTCAATTTCAGGATCGCCATTGGCGCTTTGCGCCGCAGGGGCCTGGTAGACCTCCACCCAATGAACCTGGTTGTCGTTTGGGACAATAGTGGTTGAACTGCTGATCCCCCACATTTCATTCCTGAGCACAAAAACCGGCCGGCCGGAGCGAAAATAATCCACCAGGCCCGGATAGGGTTTTTGGCGCTGAATTTGGCTAATATAGAACACCACGTAATCTGCCGCCAGTTGGGCGCGGCCGTCGTCGGCAAAACTGGTTTCCCGGCCCACAAAATAAGCCTGGAAAATGTCGTTGTACCAACTTGACACCGTTAAGGATTCGGCCTTGGGCAGGGTGTTGAGATAAGCGGCGGCCTGTTCAAGGCCCTCGCCCCAACCCACGGTCATCAAACGCGCGGCCACCGGCGGGCCGCCAAAGAGGGGGTTGGCGTAAGTTAAATAATAAGGGAAATGGGTCAAGGCCAGGCCGCCCTGCGCCAGGATAATAAAACCGGCCAGGAGAGGCAGCAACCAGCGAGATTGCTGCTGCCTGACCAAACCGGCCAAACCCCGGCCCAACCAGAGCAAGCCATAGGCCGCAAAAATGGCCACTACCGGAAAAGCGGGCAAAAAATAACGGGCCATTTTTTTGCCGGAGGCGGTTTCAAAGAGCAGCAACATTACCACAAATATCAGCAAAGCCAGCTCTACCGGACGCCGGGAAATTTTTTGCCACAAAAACAAACGAAGGGCCATTACCAGCAAGACCAATAAGCCAATGATCTCCAGGGGCGAGGTATGCCACAGCCAGGCCAGCGGATAGAACAAAGGGCCGGGGTCATCGGACACTGCGCCCAGAAAATAGTGCTCGTGCCCTCTATCCACCATGGCAAAATTTTGCTCATACATTACCGCCAGCACCCGTCCGGGGGTTACCCACATAGCCGGGAAAAAGAGGATAAAGGCGAACCCGGCCGATACGGCCCACCCAACGCCTTCACCCAGCAGGGACCACCACGGCCGCACAGGCCATCCCCGGCGTGGCTCTCGATAAAATAGACTCATGATCCCAACAACGGCAACATAGGGCAGTAACAGCCAGGCAACGGCTTTGCTTAAAAAGGCCAGCCCGGCCATAACGCCGGAAAAGATAAGCCAGGAACGAGGCCGGCCTTTTAGCCAATAGCCCAGCATGGTCAAAACTGAGAGAAGCATGAAGGTGGTCACCAGCGCATCGTGGTGCAGCACCCGGGAATAGGCCAGATGGACCGGATGGAAAACAAGCAGCAGGGCGGCGAGCAGGGCTATTGCTTCTGAAAACAGCCGGCGGAGCAGAATATAAAAGATCGCCAAAAATAGCGCCGCCAAAACGGCGCCAGGCAAACGCGCCCAGCCAACCAGAACGGGGTCCAAATTGCGCGAAAGGGGAGCCTGCAAAAAAGCGGACAGATCAATACCCGTCGGGCGAACGGCCTGCCAATAATAGGCCAATACGCCCAAACTGCCGCCCCACATCGTGGTCACTCCGGGATGCGCCGACTGTAGGGTACAGCCCAAACCGGAGGCCGGCATCGGGCGCCCTCCTTTGACCGGGGGACATTCAACATCAGGGATCAATAAACCGGCGGCAAACCAGCGGGAGCTTTCCAGCCAAAACGGTTCGTCGGCGGTGGCAAAACTGCCGAGTTTGGGCAGCCGCACGGACAAGGCCAGGATAAAAACGGCCACGGGTATCAGCCAGGGGGTTAAACGATGAACAAGTTTCATAAGTCATTATTCAGGCGGGCGCGGCGCAACCCGGACCATCGCCTCGTTTTCTAAGGGAAATACGCCCACGGTTTCGCCCGTAGCCGGCCGCTCGATCCAGGCGGCCAGCCGGTACTCGCCGGGCGGGGTGTCGGCAAAAATAACCAGGGCAAAATCATCCCGCGCAATCATCCCATCCTGCCATTGGGCGTAAGGGATGGGGGCCGCGGTTTCAATGCGATTACCCCAGCCCCGGGTATTACCATCGGCATCAACCAGGCTCAGTTGGATAGGTTCGGTTTCGGCTTTTCCCTGCCACTCCCAATAAAGCGAGAGGAAAACAACGCTTTCGGGGTAGGCGGCGGTTACGGGCCGGCCCGCTTCATCAGACAAGGTGTAGCCCAATAACTCGGCCTGGCCCACCAGGCGCGCTTCACCGGCCAGGATGTTTGACACGCCGGGCGCGGCGTAAATCCAGGCGTACTCCTGGCCGTTGAGAACAACGGTGTGCAACGGCTCCTGTTGCTGAAAGTAGGCCAACACGCCTTCGGAGGGCAAACGGCGCTGGATTTGATTCAGGTAAAATACCACGTAGTCGGCGGCAATGCCCGGCTTGGCGCTGCGCGAGATTTTCTCTTCTTCAATTTTGTAAATGGCCCGGCCCTTAAAATAAGGCTCAAAGGTGGTGCTGTACCAGGAGGTTGCGCGAGATGATTCGGCGTGGGGCAGGGTATTGAGGTAGGCCGCGGCCTGGTCCAAACCTTCGCCCCAGCCTACCTGAATTAAACGCGCCGCCGCTCTCGCCCCCCCGGCCAGGGGGTTATAGTAAGAAAAGTAGTAGGGATAAGAGGGATACACCAGGCCGATTTGCAGCAAGAGCAGGGTCACAAGGACAAGCCATTTGGGGCGCGGCACATAAAGCGTGATGCGTGATGCGTGATACGTGATGCGTGATACATAAACATAGCCCACTGCGGCCAGCGTGATCATGGCCGGGAAGGCGGGGAGCAGGTAACGATCCTGTTTTTTGCCGCCATAGGTAACCAGGAGGGTGTAGAGCAGAATGTAGGTCCAGAGGCAGGAGATAAAGAGGAGAGAAGGGGGAGGGGAGAGGAGAGAGAGGGGGATATTTTTTTTACGACGGCGTAACAGGGATTGTAAAAGCGGCCAGAGGGAAAGCGCCAGCCCGCCCAGAACAAGGGGCGAACTGCGCAGCCAGGCCACCAAAGGGTAAAAGAGCAGGCCGGGGTCGGGGACGGGTTGGCCCAAAAAGAAGCTGCCTTTTTGATGGGCGCTGCCGGAAGCGCGCAGGGCGTCGTTGAGGATGGTTGTTATCGGGCCAAGAGGGTTGACCCACATGGCCGGCCAAAACAACATAAACGCCACCCCCGCAGCCACAGACCACCCGGCCAGATGGATCAACCACTGTTTTAGCGCGGCTTGTTCGGCATGAGCCTGGCCCAAGTAGATAAAGAGCATGGCTCCGGCAATGAACGGCCCCATAAAGAGGGCCGGATACTTGGAGAGAAAGGCCAGCCCGGCCAAAGCGCCGGAGAGCAGGAGAAAGGGATGCGGGAGAACAGAGGCAAGCGGCGAGCGGGCAGAGGGTTCATTTGAGCCGGCGGCCATGGCGCGGAGAAAGGCCAGGAGGGAAAGCCACATAAAAGCGGCCACCGGCGCGTCGTGGCCCAGCACGCGGGAAAGCGCCAGATAAAAGGGGTCCAGGGCCAGCAGCCCGGCGGCTAAAAACGCGCCCCACCCGCCAAGCCAGGGCCGGCTCCACCAGTAGGTCAAACCAACGACCAATCCGGCCACCAATACCCCCGGCAACCGCAAGTAAAAGAGCATGGCCGGATCAAGGGGGTCAAACGGGACTTTGGCCAAAAATTGCGGCAGCGAAACAGTGGCCCCCTGTTGAACGTAAGCTAATATAAGGCCCAACGCCCCGGCCCACATGGTGGTAACCCCGGGGGCCGGGCTGAGGGAGACATTTTGGATAAAGGGTACGGAGCCTCCCGGCGCGGTGTTGGCCCAATCTCCGCGGGCCAGGGAGTTGAGAAAAATAATTGAGCGCCCCAACCAAGAGCGAGACTCATCGGCGGTTAAAAAAACGGCCAGCCCGGGCAGTCGAAAAGCCAGGGCCAGGCTCAGGCAGGCGGCCAGGCCCGTCAGGTCAATTCTTTTTTCAGGCAGATTTACTTTCTTCAACGGGCGTAACTCCCGATTTATCCGGCTGTTGGGCCGGGGGCGGCCGGCCTTCAACCCGGTTGGCATACCAGCGCCGGGCGGGGTAGGCAATCACACGATATGCATTATAAGCACATTTGCCAACCTCACAAAAAGTACGCCGCTGCCAAAATTGCCCAGGTGAGGATAGGCAAATCAGGCCCAAGCCGATATAATAGAGAGAGGCGAGAAAGTAAAATTGGAAAAGAATGATCAAAATCACTCCAACCATTCAACTTGACGAAAACGAAATTCAAGAAAACTTTGTGCGGGCGTCGGGGCCGGGCGGTCAAAATGTTAACAAGGTAGATACTGCCGTGCAACTCCGTTTTAACGTGGCAAATTCGCCGTCGCTATCAGACCCAATCCGCAAACGGCTGCTGCACCTGTCCCGCCGCCGCATCACCGACGAGGGCGTGTTAATCATCGAGGCCAAACGTTTCCGCTCGCAAGAGCGCAACCGGGAGGATGCACGCCAGCGCCTGGTTGACCTGATCCGCCAGGCGGCCAAACCCCTCAAAGTCCGGCGCAAAACCAAACCCACTCGCGCTTCACATGAACAGCGCTTGCAAAAGAAGCGCCATCGCAGTGAAATTAAACGCGCCCGCCAATCTCCCCCTCAAGAATAGCCGGTGCAGGTTATGCGCGCATAACTTGCACCAGGATACGGGCGGTTCTTGTTACCTGGTCCTCGACTTTTGCAGGAGAATAGGAAAGGGAAAAAAGGGATAAAAAAGGGGCAAAATAGTTGGGATTGAAGGGCTAGCAGTTGGTCTT